>JBDSWH010000205.1:0-3031 GCA_039926785.1 Gammaproteobacteria bacterium | reverse complement strand
CCGGATGGCCGCCGTCCACAACCGCGTGCTCACTCCTGAGCAGGTCCGGCAGAACTACGACGCCGGGGTCGGCGAGAAGTTCTTCCTGCTGTTCGATGTGAGCTCCCACAGCGGCACGCCCGGCAGCTACGTGCTGTTCGAGGTCAGCCAGTTCGACAGCTACAGCTACCTCTTCAACCGGCCGACCTTCATCAGCCTGGATCCCGACTGGACGCCAAGCTCACCCATCCCGATCCGCGGGCTGCGCATCGGCGCCAACGGGGTGGTGGTGCCAATCAGCCAGGCGTACCGGAACCTGGATACGTCCGTCAGCGTCGCCAATGGCTACGCCGCGGGCACGGGCCAGGTGCTGTCGAGCCTTGGTACCGTGATGCCGCTCGAAAAGGGACCGGACCAGGATGAGTTCTTCCTGACCTTCGAGGTTCTGGGCAACGACACCAATGTGGTGACCGAGCCGGCGCCTCTGACCCCTCCGCCCCCGGCAGACAGCGCCCCGGTAGCGGACATCGGCGTGAAGACCTTCGACGAGATCAACGCCACCATGGCGACCGTCACGGGCGTGTCGCCTAACCAGCCGGCCGTCAAGGCCACCTACGCGCTGGTCCGGCAGCAGCTGCCCGCGGTAGTGGACCTGAACGCGGTGCTGGCGTCGCACCAGGTGGGGATCGCCCAGCTGGCTATCGAGTATTGCAATGCTCTCGTTGAGGACAACACCCTGCGTACCGACATGTGGGGCGGAAGCTTCAACTTCGGTGCACCAGCCAGCACGGCCTTCGATACCGGTCCCGAGCGGGACCAGATCTTCGTCCCGCTGCTGGCCCGTGCCATGGGCACCAACCTCACGAGCCAGCCCGACGACTCGTCGGTGCGGCTCGAACTCGACAACCTGACAACGGACCTGGCCTCGTGCGGCGGCTCCTGCGCCGCGGACAGGACGAAGACGATCGTGAAGGCAGCCTGCGCCGCGACGCTCGGCAGCGCGGTAACCCTGGTTCAGTAAAGGCAAAGCACATGGCACGCACGGGCAAGCACCGGAACTACTTCGAGCCGCAACGGCACCCCGACCATCCGCGGCCGGTTACGCGTCGGCAGCTGATCGCCCAGGGGTTCCGGGCCGGTTCAGCCACCGTGATCGGCGCGGGCGTGTTCAGCCTGTTCTCCAATCCCCGGGCCGCGTATGCCGCCCTGGCCCCGGATCTGGAGGCGCTGAAATCCGCCTGCGGAATTGCCACCCAGGGCGCCGGCAAGATCCCCTTCATCTGCTTCGACCTGGCGGGCGGCGCCAACATGGCGGGTTCGAACGTGCTCGTCGGCGGTACCGGCGGGCAGCTGGATTTCCTCTCGACAGCGGGTTACAGCAAGCTGGGTCTGCCGGGCGACATGACCCCGCCGGTGATCAGCGCGATCACGCAGCAGGACCACGTCGACCAGACGATGGGGCTCGCCTTCCACAGCGACAGCGCCTTCCTGCGCGGCATGCTCACCAACGTGTCGGGGGGCACCGCGGCCAGCATCAACGGTTCCGTGATTCCGGCCCGGTCGGAGAACGACACCGGCAACAACCCGCACAACCCGATGTACGGCATCGCGCGCGCGGGCGCCGACGGCTCCCTGCTGGGCCTCATTGGCTCCCGCAATTCCGATTCCGGCGGCAACTCGATGGCGCCGGTGATGATGATCAGTGCCGCGGACCGGCCCACGAAGGTTGACCGGCCCAGCGACGTGACCGGACTCGTCGACACCGGCGCCCTCGTCGGCCTGTTGAACCAGGCGGACGCGGTGAAGGTGCTCGAGTCCATCCAGCGCGTGAGCGACATGAAGCTGCAACGGGTCAGCACCAAGCTGACGGTAACCCAGGACGACGTGATCAAGGACCTGGTCAATTGCGGCTACGTGAAGTCGGCGGACATTGCCGACCGCTTCGGTGACCCGTCCAGCCTGAACCCCTCCATCGACTCCGACATCGTGGGTCCCGGGGGCATCTTTACCCAGGCCGAGTACGACAGCGACGACGAATTCCGAAAGACCGCTGCCGTAATGAAGCTGGTGGTCAATGGCTTCGCCGGTGCCGGAACCATCACGATGGGCGGCTACGACTACCACGGCGGCCGCCGTGCCGAGGGGGAAGTGAAGGACTTCCGCGCTGGACGCTGCATGGGCGCCTGCCTGGAGTACGCAGCCCGGGTCGGCGTGCCCCTGATGATGTACGTGTTCAGCGACGGCTCGCTGTCGAGCGACGGCGCCGTCGACAACTCGGTGGACGGTCGCGGCAAGGGCGAGTGGACCAGCGACAACCAGTCCACGGCGGCATCCTTCTTCCTGGTCTACAACCCGGGCGGGCGGGCCACGCTGATGGGCGCCACGCCTGAGCAGCAGGCGCGTCGTCAGCAGCTGGGTTACTTCCGGAGTGACGGCTCGGTGGAAACGGCGGCCACCCCGGCCGCCAACAACGTGAACCTGCTGGTGGAGACCGTGCTGCTGAACTACATGGCGCTGCACGGGGAGCAAGGCAACTTCGCGACGTTGTTCCCGAATCACGGCCTGGGTTCGCCAGCCCTGCGAGACACGCTCGTGGCGTTCGAGCCGATCGTCAGCGGCACGATCTGACCCACGGGACGTAGCGCCGGGAGGCGCTCTCACCGGCGATTCGGCGCGCAGGCAATGCCATAATTGCGGCATGCCGTCAGACGATTTCACCGCCCTCCTCGCCTGCCCCCGCTGCGAGGTCGCCCTGCGTCCGTTTCCGGATGCCAGTTTCGGCTGCGGTGGCTGCGGACTGAAGTTTCCGCAGCTGGCGGGCATCCCGTGTCTGTTTCCCGAGCCCGCAGCAACGCTTGCCGAGTGGCGGCAGCGCCTGAAGCTGGCCCTCGAGAAACTAACCCAGGACGCCTCCGGGCTGTTCACTGAACTGCAGAACCCGCGGCTGCGACCGCTGACGAGAGAGCGGCTGACCCTGCAACACCGCGCCTTCGTCGACCAGGCGCGACGCCTCGCCGAACTGCTGGCGCCGCTATCGCTCCAGGGCGCCCTG
>JBDSWH010000204.1:0-3748 GCA_039926785.1 Gammaproteobacteria bacterium | reverse complement strand
GTGTCACGGCAGTAGACGACGTCGCCCTGCTGAACATCGAAGGCGCCGGGATGATTGGCGTCCCGGGCACGGCGGACCGACTCTTCGGAGCGCTGCGAGAAGCGAGTATCTCCGTCATCCTGATCTCCCAGGCGAGCTCGGAGCACTCCATTTGCATCGGAATCCCAAGCCGCATGGCGACTGATGCCGAGCGGGTGGTGCAGCGGGCGTTTGCCGTCGAACTCGAGCAGGGGCTTGTGCAGAGCATCACCGTCAAGAATCCCTGCAGCGTGATCGCCGTCGTCGGTGATGGCATGGCGGGCATGCCGGGCGTCGCGGGCCGCTTCCTGGGTACTCTGGGCAGTGCGGGCATCAACGTCATGGCCATTGCCCAGGGCTCGTCCGAACGCAACATCTCGGCGGTGATCGCCGGCCAGGACTCCACCCGCGCGCTCCGTGCGGTGCATTCCGGTTTCTACCTGTCCGCCGAGACCATCTCGATCGGCGTGATTGGCCCGGGTAATGTCGGGCAGGTGTTGCTGAAGCAGATGGCCAATGAGATACCCAGGCTCAAGTCCCAGTTCAACCTGGACCTCCGGGTTCGCGCCATTGCCGGTTCGACCCGGATGCTCCTCCGCGATCGCGCGATCAACCTTGCCACCTGGCGCGAGGATTTCGACCAGCACGCAGTACCCCTCGACTGGGGACGCTTCACCAGCCACGTGCATGCCGAGCACCTCCCTCACGCGGTCGTGGTTGATTGCAGCGCCAGCGAAGACGTTGCTGCCAGGTACGTCGAGTGGCTGGGAGTCGGCGTTCATGTGGTGACACCCAACAAGAAGGCCCCCAGCGGTCCGCTCGCGGACTACGACCAGCTTCATGAGGTCAGACGCCGCCACAACACACGGTTCCTGTACGAGACCACCGTTGGTGCGGCACTGCCGATCATCGGCACCCTGCGGGATCTGCGTGAGACGGGGGACGAGATACGCAGCATTGACGGAATCTTCTCCGGAACGCTGGCCTACCTGTTCAATGTGTTCGACGGCACCAAGCCCTTCTCTAAAATCGTGCGTGAGGCGCGCGAGGCGGGCTATACCGAGCCCGATCCCCGGGACGACCTGTCCGGCCTCGACGTGGCTCGCAAGCTCATCATACTGAGCCGCGAGATGGGCATGCGCCTCGAGATGAAGGATCTCGTGGTCGAAAGTCTCATTCCGCCAGGCCTGGAGTCGGGCACTCCGGAAGTCTTCTTGGACGCGCTTGCCGCCCACGATACCGCGATGGCTAAACGCTGGGCGAAGGCGGACGCCGCGGAGCAGGTCCTCCGGTACGTGGGCCGACTCGACAAGCAGTCAGGTACGGCCACCGTTCAACTCGAGGCGCTGCCCCGACGGCATGCCTTTGCCAACATCAACCTGACTGACAACATTGTGCGTTACGTCTCGGCTCGCTATAGCGAGAATCCGCTGGTGGTCCAGGGTCCTGGTGCTGGACCCCAGGTCACTGCGGCGGGGGTCTTTGCGGACGTCCTGCGCCTTGCCACCTACCTCGGCGCTTCACTCTGAGGCCGATGATGCGCTACGTCAGTACGCGCGGCGGACCGACCGCCGGCATCGAGACGGCAATCATGGGCGGCACCGCCGGGGACGGTGGACTATATGTCCCCGAAGCGTTGCCCGCGCTGCAGATCGACGAAATTCCCGCGAGCGACGACCTTGCCGTGGTCGCGTCGCGTTTCCTCGCGCCGTTCTTCGCCGGCTCCTCGCTGGCGGAGCGCCTTCCCGGCATCTGCCGATCCGCCTTTACCTTTCCACTGCCACTCCGGCAACTCGAGGCGGCACCCGACGGTCTCGCTGTCCTGGAACTGTTCCATGGGCCGACGGCAGCATTCAAGGACGTCGGTGCCCGGTTTCTGGCCGAGTGCATGGAGCAGATCATCAACGACGGCGTGTTTGCGACGGCGCCAGTCACGGTGCTGGTCGCGACGTCCGGCGATACGGGCGGCGCGGTGGCCGCCGCCTATCACCGACGGCCAGGCACGCGCGTCGTCGTCTTGTTTCCGGAGGGGAGGGTGTCACCGCGGCAACAGCACCAGTTGACCTGCTGGGGCGACAACGTGGTCTCGCTGGCGGTGCGGGGCGAATTTGATGACTGCCAGCAACTGGTGAAGGCGGCGTTCGCGGATACCCGACTCCGCGACCGGCACAGGTTGTGTTCCGCCAACAGCATCAATGTGGGACGCCTGCTGCCGCAGGCCGCCTACTACGCCCAAGCCAGCCTGAATCATTGGCGAGCCCACGGCCGCCGCCTCAGCTTTATCGTGCCCACCGGCAACCTGGGCAATGCATTCGCGTGTGTCTGGGCCCGACGGGTGGGCCTGCCCATCGGTCACGTCGTGCTGGCAACCAACGCCAATACCACGATCCCGGACTTCCTGGCCACGGGCCAGTGGCTTCCCAGGGCCAGTATTGCCACGCTGGCATCCGCCATGGACGTGGGCAATCCGAGCAACATGGAGCGCTTGCGCGAACTCTGCGGAGACATCGAGACGCTCCGGCAGGAGGTGTCGGCGATTCCCGTATCCGACGCGGAAATCCGCAGCACCGTCGTCGACGAGTTCCGCCGCACTGGCCTGGCATGGTGCCCCCACACGGCAACCGGGCTACGGGTCTACCGCGAACTGCCTGGCGCCGAGCGGAAGAACCGGGATTGGGCGGTGGTGGCAACAGCGCACGCCGCAAAGTTCGACACCATAGTGGAGCCCCTGCTCGGGATCGTGATCCCGCCTCCGGACGAGTTGCTGATGTTGCTTAAGCGGCCAGCCCGCTTTGCGACGATTTCCCCGAATCTCGACGCCCTGGCTGCGAGGCTTTAATCCGGTGTTCGAGCGCCTGGGTTCAAGTCAAGTAACGCCGCTGTGGGCGCTACCGCTCGGGGCCGCCGCGATAGTGGTCGTCCTCGCGGGTATCTGGTTGTGGCGGCTGTACCAGCGCCGACGGCGCGACATTGATCGCCGCTTGCGTGACGCGTGCCACGGGGTACTGGCCAACTTCGTGATTCCGGATGGCAATGGCGAAGAGATCCAGGTGCAGTACGCGCTGTTGACGGCGCGCGGCGTCGTAATCGTGGACATCAAGGACGTGGAAGGCCATGTGTTCGGCAGCGAAGCCATGCAGGACTGGACCGTGATCGCCGATGACCGCCGGTTCACCTTCGCCAATCCGCAACCCGGCCTCTGGGACCGCGTTGCAGCGGTCAAGCGGCTGGCGCCCGAGGTGCCCGTGACCGGTTTTGTGGCCTTCACGGGCCGCGCCCGGTTTACCAAGGGCCAGCCGCGGAGCGTTACCCTGCTGGAACCGCTACTGCAGGAACTTGAGAAGGACGCCACAGGCGGCCGCCACGCCGGTGAAGGCTATCTGACGGCCTGGGAGCGCCTGCGTCAGTCGGCCAGTGCCGCCCGGATGGACCATCTGCTCAAACTGGAACCCCGGTAAGGCCAAAGAGCGCTTCCGCGTTGCGGGTGCTCGCAGCCGCCATCGCTTCCGGAGTCTGTCCCATGCAAGCCGCTAAAATGCGGATGATCTCGGGCAACGTCCCGGGCTCATTACGCCGGCTACGAGGCGCTGGTTTAAGTGTTCGGGGAAGCAGGTACGGGCAGTCGGTCTCGACGACGACCCGGTCGAGCGGCAGCACTGCGACAGCGGCGCGCAGGTCGGCCGACCGTCGTTCATCGCATATCCACCCCGTAATGCCGATGTGCAGGCCC
>JBDSWH010000203.1:0-17465 GCA_039926785.1 Gammaproteobacteria bacterium | reverse complement strand
CCCCAGGTCCCCGCGCGCCACCATGACAGCGTCGCTGGCGTCGATGATGCTCTCCAGATTTTCAATGGCCTCGGCGCGCTCGATCTTCGCCACGAGGAGCGCGGTGCCACCGGCTTCCCGCAGCAGGGCCCGCGCCTCGTGCAGGTCCTCGGCGCGGCGCACGAAGGACACCGCCAGCCAGTCCACGCCCAGCGCCGCCGCGCGCTTGACGTCCTCCCGGTCCTTGTCGGTCAGGGCGGGCGCCGACAGGCCACCACCCTGCTTGTTGATGCCCTTGTTGTTCGCCAACCGGCCGCCCTGGGTCACGATGCAGTGAATCTGGGAGCCGGCCACGCGCGCCACGGCGAGTGTGATGAACCCATCGTCGAGCAGCAACACATCCCCCGGTGCCACCTCGCGGCTGAGCGCGAGGTAGGCCACGCCCACGCCCTCCAGCGAGCCGCCGTCGGGATCCATCTCGGGGTCGAGGATGAAGGGCTGGCCCTCCACGAGCTGCACGGGGCCATCGCGAAACCGCTGAATGCGGATTTTCGGGCCCTGCAGGTCACCCAGCACCGCGACGTACCGGCCGTGCTGATCCGCGACGTCGCGGACCATGCGGACGCGGCGCTCCCGGTCACCGGCGCCGCCGTGTGAGAAATTGACGCGCACCACATCGGCGCCCGCGGCGATCAGTTTCCCGAGAGTGGCGGGATCATCCGTGGCGGGGCCCAGGGTGGCGATGATCTTCGTCCTGCGCATGACGAGACGTTCCACCGGTAGAACAAGTAAACCGCCGGCATTATCACACAGGGTCTGCCCACACAGGGGCCGGTGACCCCGGCCCGGTCACTCCACCAGTGCGATGCGCAGGTCGTTGACGTTGGTGCGCGTCGGGCCAGTGAACAACAAGTCACCAAGGGCGGCAAAGAAATCGTAGCTGCGTTGGGTAGCAAGCTGGGTCGCCGCGTCCTGCCCCGCCGCTGACGCGCGCCGCAGGGTGTCGGGAGTGAGCAGCACGCCGGCATTGTCGCCGGTGCCGTCCAGCCCGTCGGTATCCGCAGCGAGTGCGTAAATGCCCGCCGTGTCCCCGAGTTCGAGGGCGAGGCTGAGCAGGTACTCACTATTCCGACCGCCCCGGCCGTCCGGGTGCGTCACATTGACCGTGGTCTCGCCGCCGGAGATCAGCGCGGCGCGCTCGCCGCGGGCCCGGAACTGCCGGACGGCCGCGGCGTGGGTCAGGGCGGCTTCCCGGGCCGGGCCAGTCGCTTCCGGCAGGATGTGGGCGGGCCAGCCTGCGGTTTCAGCGGCGCGGGCCACCGCCTCGACCGCGGTGGAGGAACTGGCCACGATCTGGCCCCGGACCCTGGCAAGGGCCAGCACCGTCCCGGCCTCGGCCGCGCAGACCGGACCATTCGGCTCCTCAAGTGCGCGAGCGACACCCGGCGGTGGCGCAATGCGGTAGCGGGCGAGGATGGCCCGGGCTTCGGCCCGCGAAGTCGGGTCCGGCGACAGCGGCCCCGAGCCGATGTCGGCCACGACATCGCCCGGCACGTCGGAGATGGCCAGCAGCAGCAGGTCCTGCGCCCGGAGCTCCCGCGCCAGGCCCCCGCCCTTGATCGCCGACAGCTTGCGACGCACCGAATTGACCTCGCCGATCTCGGCGCCCGAGGCCAGCAGTAGTCGGGTGAGCCCCTGCTTGTCGGCAAGCGTGACGCCGGGAACCGGCTGAACCAGCAGAGACGACGCGCCGCCGGACAACAGCACGATGCAGCGGTCTTCCGGTTTGCATTGGCGCGCCAGGGCCAGGATACGGGTGCCCGCCGCGACGCCTGCGGCGTCGGGAACGGGGTGCCCGGCCTCCAGCACCTCGATGCCGGACGTCCGCTCTCCCGGCAACAGGCCGTGCCCGTAGCGTGTGACCACCGCACCGCCGAGCGAACCCAGATCCCGTTCCAGGTGGCAGGTGGCGAGCGTCGCGGCCATTGCCGCCGCCGCCTTGCCGGCGCCGAGGACGACCGTACGACCCCGCGGTGGGGACGATGGCAGGAATGGCGGCAGGCAGGTTGCAGGACTGGCCGCGGCCAACCCGGCACGGAACCACCGGATCAGCAGCTCACTTTGGGGCGCGTGCACGCCGGGTGGGCCCGCGGCGTTTCGCAGCCCGAGCCGCCAGGACGGCAACGGCAGGCAGGACGGCGCCGTCCAGGAACTCGAGGAACGCGCCGCCACCCGTCGAGACGTAGGAAATCCGGTCGGCCAGCCCGTACATCTCGAGGGCCGCCAGGGTATCGCCACCCCCGGCCACGCTGAACGCCTTCGACTTGGCGACGGCCTGCGCAAGCCGCCGGGTTCCACGACCGAACTTCGGGATTTCGAACACCCCCACCGGACCATTCCAGATGATGGTTCCCGCCCGCCCAATCAGCCGGGCATAAAGCTCGGCCGTGCGGGGGCCGATGTCGAGAATGAAATCCGCAGGTCCCACCTTGCCCACGGGCCGGGTGGCAGCGGCAGCGTTGGGTGACACTGCCCGGGCCACCACTACGTCGGTGGGAACCGGGATTGAGGCGCGAAATCCCTTGCCGGCAAGCCGGCGGGCGTCGCCAAGCAGGTTCTTCTCGTAGAGCGACTTGCCGACGGGGTACCCCGCGGCCGCAATGAACGTGTTGGCAATGCCACCACCGACGATCAGCTGGTCCACCCGGCGCGCCAGCGACTTCAGCACGGTGAGTTTTGTGGAGACCTTGGACCCACCCACGATGGCCACAACCGGCCGCAGGGGCTTCGTGAGCACCCGTTCGAGCGCCTCGAGTTCGGCCATCAGCAGCGGGCCGGCGCAGGCCACCGGAGCGTACTTCGCAACGCCGTGGGTGCTGGCCTCGGCCCGATGTGCCGTCCCGAAAGCATCCATCACGAAGATATCGCACAGCGCGGCCATTTGCCTCGCGAGCCGCGGCGAGTTTTTCTTCTCACCCACGTTGAATCGTACGTTCTCGCACAGCACGACTTCGCCGTCGACGATCTCGAAGCCCGACAGCCACTCCCGCACCAGGGGGACGGACTGTCCCAGCAGCGCCGAAAGCCGGGCAGCCACGGGGCGCAGCGAGAGTCCGGGGTCGTAGACACCCTCCTTCGGCCGCCCCAGGTGCGACATCAGGATCACGGCGGCGCCGCGTTGGATGGCGAGGCGGATGGTTGGCAGCGCCGCACGAATGCGGGCATCGCTGGTGACACGACCGTTCTTCACCGGCACGTTGAAATCCACCCGGATGAGCACCCGCTTGCCCGCGAGGCTCTGGTCGGTCATGCGCAGGACTTTGGTGGTCATCGGGCTGTGCTCACTTGGCCTTGACGAGCGCGAGGGTCGTGTCGAGCATGCGGTTCGAGAAACCCCACTCGTTGTCGTACCAGCTCAGCACCTTGACGAGCGTCCCGCCCCCGACCCGAGTCTGCGTTGAGTCGAAGATCGAACTGCGCGGGTCGTGGTTGAAGTCCACGGACACCAAGGGCTCCGTGTTGTAACCGAGGATGCCCTTCAGCTCGCCTTCCGAGGCGGCCTTCAGTATCCCGTTGACCTCGTCGACCGAGGTGGCCCGCGCGGCCGTAAAGGTAAGATCAACCACGGACACGTTGATGGTGGGCACTCGCATGGCGAAGCCGTCCAGCTTGCCATTGAGCTCGGGCAGCACCAGGCCAACCGCGGCCGCCGCGCCGGTCTTGGCGGGAATCATCGACATGGTTGCCGATCGGGCCCGGCGCAGGTCTTCGTGGTAGACGTCGGTCAGCACCTGGTCGTTGGTGTAGGCGTGGATCGTCGTCATCAGGCCCTGCACCACGCCGAGCTTTTCGTGGAGCGGCTTGACTAACGGCGCGACGCAGTTGGTCGTGCAAGAGGCGTTCGAAATCACGGTGTGCGACGACTTCAGCGACTGGTGGTTGACGCCATAGACGATTGTGGCGTCCACGTCCTTGCCGCCGGGCGCGGAGATAACGACCTTCCGGGCGCCGCCCTGCAGGTGCGCAGAGGCCTTCTCCTTGGTGGTAAACAGGCCCGTGCACTCGAGTACCACGTCGACGCCCATCTCGCCCCAGGGCAGCTCGGCCGGGTTCCGCTTGGCAAGGACCCGGATCCGGTCGCCATTCACAACCATGTGGTCGCCGTCCACGGCCACCGTGCCGGGAAACTTGCCATGGGTCGTGTCATGGCGCGTGAGGTGCGCGTTGGTCTTCGCGTCCCCGAGGTCATTGATGGCAACTATGGCGATCTCGCCGGTCCGCTTGCCCTCGTAGAGGGCACGGAGGACATTGCGGCCGATGCGGCCGTAACCATTGATAGCAACCTTGACGGGCATCCAGTCGACTCCTCAACTACGCGCCGAGCAATTCCAGCGCTTCCTTGGCGATGCGCTCCGGCGTGAAGCCGAAGTACTTGAAAAGGTCCTTGGCAGGTGCCGACTTGCCGAACGTATCGATACCGACGATGCGGCCCTGCGGTCCGGTCCAGCGATGCCAGGTCGCGGTAACGCCGGCCTCGATGGCGATGCGGCGTGTAACGGCCGCCGGCAGCACGGACTCCTGCCAGTGGGGGTCCTGTGCCGCGAACAGTGTCGGACATGGCATGGAGACCACCCGCACACCGTGGCCCTTCGCCGTCAGAGCGTCCGCGGCGGCGACCGCAAGGGCTACTTCCGAGCCCGTCGCGATCAATATCAGGTCCACCCGTGCGGCATCCTTGAGGACGTAGCCGCCACGCCGTATGGCGGCGACCTGGTCGGGTTGCCTGAGCTGGGCCGGCAGTGCCTGGCGGGTCAGCACCAGGCTCGATGGACCCGTCGTGTGCTCGATGGCCTCCTGCCACGCCACCGCCGTTTCCACGGCGTCGCAGGGTCGCCAGACCCGCATGTTTGGAATCAGGCGCAGGCTGGCCGTCTGCTCCACGGGCTGGTGGGTCGGACCGTCCTCGCCGAGGCCAATCGAATCGTGGGTGAAGACGAAGATTACGCGCAGCTCCATCAGTGCAGCCATGCGCAGCGCGTTGCGCGAATAGTCGGAAAACGTGAGGAAGGTGCCACCGAACGGGATGTACCCGCCGTGCAGGGCCAGGCCATTCATGGCCGCTGACATGCCGAACTCCCGAACGCCCCAGGAGATGTAATTGCCTGCCACATGGCCGGGGCCGATAGTGACGGCGGCCCTGGTCCGGGTCAGGTTGGAACCCGTCAGGTCCGCGGACCCGCCAAACAGCTCCGGCAATGCGGGAACAAAGGCATTCAACGCGTCCTCGGATGACTTGCGCGTGGCCTTGGCGGTCGTGTCGGCCGCAATCTTCGCGATCGCGATGCCGGCCTCGGCGGCCCAGGCCTTGGGTAGCTGGCCAGCCATCCGCCGGCTGAACTCGGTGGCCAGTTCCGGGTAATCGGCGGTGTAGCCGGCGAAGAGCTCCCGCCATTGACTTTCGAGGCGGGCACCGACGGCGTGCGCGTCCCACCCCGCCCGGATGGGCTCCGGCACTTCAAAGGGCGGAGCCGTCCAGTCGAGGAACTTGCGGGCCGCCGCGGCCTCCTTCGGCCCCAGCGCCTCGCCGTGCACCTTCTCGGTGCCCTGCTTGCTCGGCGCCCCCCAGCCGATTACGGTCTTGCAGCAAATCAGCGAGGGACGGGCCGTCTCGGCGGTCGCGGCCTCGATCGCCTTGCCGACCGCCGCAGCGTCGTGGCCGTCAACACCGGGAACGACATGCCAGCCGTAGGCGCGGAACCGGGCCGGGGTATCGTCGGTGAACCAGTTGGCGACATGACCATCTATCGAAATGCCGTTGTCGTCATACAGGCAGATCAGCTTGCCAAGGCCAAGCGTCCCCGCCAGCGAACAGGCTTCGTGGGAGATGCCCTCCATCAGGCAGCCGTCGCCGAGGAACACCCACGTCCGGTGGTCCACGACCGGAAACCCTGGGCGGTTGAATTCGGCAGCCAGCAGCTTTTCTGCCATGGCCATGCCGACCGCATTGGCCAGGCCCTGGCCCAGGGGGCCGGTGGTGGTCTCGATGCCCAGGTGCAGATCCCGCTCGGGATGGCCGGCCGTGTGGGAGCCCAGCTGCCTGAAACGGCGGAGCTCGTCAGTGGCGAGTGGGTAGCCCGTCAGGTTCAGAACGGCATACAGCAGCATGGAACCGTGACCGTTTGAGAGCACGAACCGGTCCCGGTCCGGCCAGGCCGGGTTGGCCGGGTTGTGACGGAGAAAGTCGTTCCAGAGCACTTCGGCGATATCGGCCATACCCATGGGCATGCCGGGGTGGCCGGAGTTGGCCTGCTCGACCGCATCCAGGGCAAGCACACGAATGGCGTTGGCGAGCCGGCGGCGCTCGCTGGTCGAGCGGGTTGTCCGGGCTTTGGCTGTCATGGCACCCCCAACGCTCCGGGACGAGTGCTGAGGAAAGACTCGCTATTGCCCGCAGCGGGCGCGCATTGTCGCGTAACGGTGGTGCAGCCGCAACGGGCGGGACGCCCCCGTCCGGGAGCCCGGGGCTTATGTCACGGCATTGCCGAAGACCGGCAGGGTCCCGGCCCTCCGTCTATAATTCCCGCCCCGAATCACTACAACCGGATAGTTCATGGCCAGCCGCAAACTTTTCACTTCCGAATCCGTCTCCGAGGGCCACCCCGACAAGATGGCGGACCAGATTTCCGACGCAATCCTGGATGCCATCCTCGCCCAGGAACCGGAATCCCGCGTTGCCTGCGAAACCCTGATCAAGACGGGCTTCGTCCTTGTTTCCGGCGAGATCACGACCAACGCGTGGGTCGATCTGGAGGCCCTGGTCCGCCAGGTCGTCTGCGACATTGGCTACGACCACTCCGACAAGGGCTTCGACGGCAATTCCTGCGGCGTGCTGAACGCCATCGGCAAGCAGTCGGCCCATATCGCCCAGGGCGTATCCCGCAAGAAGAAGCGCGCCCAGGGCGCGGGTGACCAGGGAATGATGTTCGGCTACGCGACGAAGGAAACCGACGTCCTGATGCCGCTCCCGATCTCCCTCGCGCACCGGCTCGTGAAGCGCCAGTCCGACGTGCGCCGCAAGGGCAAGCTGCCCTGGCTGCGACCGGATGCCAAGAGCCAGGTCACGGTGGTTTATGAGAACGACAAGCCCGTGGGCGTCGACGCCGTCGTGCTGTCCACCCAGCACTCGCCGGACGTCAAGCAGAAGCACATTCGCGAGGCCGTCATCGAGGAGATCCTGAAGCCAGTGATCGGCAGGAAGTGGTTCTCCTTGCTGAAAAACGACAAGATCCATGTCAATCCGACGGGTGCCTTCGTGATCGGTGGGCCGATGGGCGACTGCGGCCTGACCGGCCGCAAGATCATTGTCGATACCTACGGCGGCATGGCGCGCCACGGCGGCGGCGCCTTCTCGGGCAAGGATCCGACCAAGGTCGATCGCTCGGCGGCCTACGCCGCGAGGTACGTGGCCAAGAATATCGTGGCCGCCGGCATCGCGGACCGTTGCGAAGTGCAGGTGTCCTATGCCATCGGCGTCGCCGAGCCGACGTCCGTGAGCGTCGAGACGTTTGGCACCAGCAAGGTCGGCCCGGATCGACTCGACCAACTGGTGCGTAAGCACTTCGACCTGACCCCCTATGGCATCCGGGAGATGCTGGACCTGCACCGGCCCATCTACCGCGCCACGGCAGCCTATGGCCACTTCGGCCGGGAAGAACCGAATTTCACCTGGGAACGAACCGACAAGGCCGAAGCCCTGCGGCGGGACGCCGCCCGCACCGGGCGCTGAGCCAGTCGCCAGGCCACTGATTGCACGCCCCAACAAACCTTAAGGACGCCGCCATGAGCACCAAGCCAGTTCTCGCCAGCCAGGACGATTTCCGGGTCGCCGACATTAGCCTCGCGGCCTGGGGGCGCAAGGAAATCGCGATCGCCGAGACCGAAATGCCAGGCCTGATGGCGCTGCGTGAGGAGTTCGGCAAGGCGCAGCCGCTGAACGGTGCGCGGATTGCCGGCTGCCTGCACATGACGATCCAGACCGCGGTGCTCATCGAGACTCTCCTAAAGCTGGGCGCCGAGGTCCGCTGGTCCTCCTGCAACATCTTCTCCACCCAGGATCACGCCGCCTCCGCCATTGCCGCGGTCGGTGTCCCGGTCTTCGCCTGGAAGGGCGAGACCGAGGAGGAATACTGGTGGTGCGTCGAGCAGACCGTACACGGACCCAAGGGCTGGGTACCCAACATGATCCTGGACGACGGCGGCGACCTCACCGCCATCCTGCACGACAAGTATCCGGAGCTTATGAAGGACGTGCGGGGAATCTCGGAGGAAACCACCACGGGCGTCGGCCGCCTCTACGAGATGGCCACGTCCGGCAAGCTGATGTGCCCGGCCATCAACGTCAACGACTCCGTGACGAAGTCCAAGTTCGACAACCTGTACGGGTGTCGTGAGTCACTGGTGGACGGCATCAAGCGCGCGACCGACGTGATGATTGCCGGCAAGATCGCCGTGGTCGCCGGCTACGGTGACGTGGGCAAGGGCTGCGCCCAGTCGCTGCGCGGCCTCGGTGCGACCGTCTGGATCACGGAAATCGATCCCATCAACGCGCTGCAGGCCGCCATGGAGGGCTACCGCGTGGTCACCATGGACCAAGTCTGCGACAAGGCCGATATCTTCGTCAGCGCCACGGGCAATTTCGGCGTGATCACCCACGATCACATGGCGAAGATGAAGAACCAGTCCATCGTCTGCAATATCGGCCACTTCGACAGCGAGATCGACGTGGCTTCGCTGCGCAAGCTCAAGTGGGAAAACATCAAGCCCCAGGTGGACCACATCATCTTCCCGGACGGCAAGCGAATCATCCTGCTTGCCGAGGGCCGGCTGGTGAACCTGGGCTGCGCGACGGGCCACCCCAGCTTCGTGATGTCAAACTCCTTCACCAACCAGGTACTGGCCCAGATGGATCTCTGGCAGAACCCCCGGAAGTACGAGAAGAAGGTCTACGTGCTGCCGAAGCAGCTGGATGAGAAGGTTGCCCGGCTGCACCTGAAGAAGATCGGCGTCGAACTGACCACCCTGACGCCGCAGCAGGCCGAGTACCTGCGCGTGCCGGTCGAGGGTCCCTACAAGCCGGACCACTACCGCTACTGAGTCCATGCTGCCGGCGTCCAGCGTCCCCGGGTTGATCCCCACCCTGAACAACATGGGGTGGATGACGGAGACGCTGGACGACTACTCGCGCGCTTTTACCGAGTTCGCTGGCACCGTACAGGCCGAGTGCCTGGATATCGGCTGCGCCTACGGCGTTGCCACACTTCCGGCACTGGCCAACGGGGCACGTATTCTGGCCAGCGACCTGGAACCCAGGCACCTGGAAATCCTGGCGGAGCGCATACCACCGGCCGATCGCCCCCGGTTCCGCAGCCTGCCCGGCCGGCTGCCGGACGTGGATTTTCCGGCAATGAGCTTCGGCGCGATCCTGTGCGCCCGCGCCCTGCACTTCCTGGAAGCCCGCGACATCGAGCTGACCGTGCGCAAGATGTTCGACTGGCTGATGCCGGGCGGTCGCGCCTTCCTGATCACGGACAGTCCCTACGTCGGCCCGTGGTGGAAGAGCGCGCCAGAATACGAGCGCCGGAAACGGGAAGGTTGCCCCTGGCCGGGCTTCGTGAACAATTACAGGAGCCTGCTGCCCTCCGGCACGGACCCCGACAAGCATCCCAGTTTCATCCACCCGCTGGATCCCGATATCCTTCGCCGGGTCGCCCAGGCAG
This sequence comes from Gammaproteobacteria bacterium, assembly GCA_039926785.1. GTDB lineage: Bacteria > Pseudomonadota > Gammaproteobacteria > Steroidobacterales > SHZI01. The sequence goes on along the minus strand of JBDSWH010000203.1, from coordinate 7,710 downwards.
CGGGATTCGACGTGCTGGAAGCGCAGTTTCTCAAGGGTGCGGGCCAGCGCGCGACGGGCCGCGAACACGCGGGTGTCATCGCCCGGAAACCCGGTCCATAACGCGACCGTCGTCGCATAATGAGGCCGACCGTCGTCCGGTGAATCGGCGTCTGCGAAACCCGTCCGCCGGCGGGCAAGGCCCGCCGCTATAGTTCCAGCGTGGCAACCTCCTTGCGAATACTGCACATCACGGATCCGCACCTGCACGCGCAGCGCGATGCACGAATGCGCGGGGTAAATACCGACGACACCCTGCAGGCAACCCTGAAGCACGCGCTGGCCGGCCAGCGCCGGCCCGACGTCGTCCTGGCGACGGGCGATCTTGTCCAGGACGAAACCCGCGCCGGATATGAGCGCTTCCGGGATCTCCTGGGTGACCTCAAGGTGCCGGTCTACTGCCTCCCCGGGAATCACGACGATCCCGACGTCATGCGGCAGGTGCTCTCTGCCGCTCCATTCCAGTTCTGCGGCGTCGCTGAGCATGGCGAGTGGACGCTGGTAATGCTGAACAGCTTTGCCCCCCAGGATGACGGCGGGGCACTCGCGCCGGAGGAGCTCGACCGGCTCGAACGCGCCCTGGCCGAGCACAGGACGCCGCACTGCCTGATTGCCCTCCACCACCAGCCCGTGCCCATGGGCAGCCGGTGGCTGGACAGTGTCGCCCTGCGCAATCCGGCCGAACTCCTGGCGCTCTGCGACCGGTACCAACACGTTCGTGGCATCGTCTGGGGACACGTTCACCAGGCTTCAGACAGGGAACGGCAGGGCGTACGGTTGCTGAGCACACCGTCCACGTGCGCGCAGTTCAAGCCTGCTTCCGACCAGTTCGCCCTGGACAACCGGCCGCCGGGCTACCGGTGGATCGAATTGCAAGGGGATGGCAGCATCGTCAGTTCAGTGATGTGGGTGGAGTGATGCGCGGGGGAACCCGACAACTGGCTTTGGTCCTGCTCGGCTTGCAGGCGGCGGCGGCACAGGCGCTGCCCCTCTGGGAGCTCACGGGCACCAGCAACCGGATCATGGTCCTTGGCTCCATCCACCTTCTCCGCGCCGGGGACTACCCGCTGGCGCCGGCCATCACCGCGGCCCTCGACCAGGCCGACGTCGTGCTGATGGAGATCGATATGGATGATCTCGACCCCATCGCCAGTGCCGGGACCATCGCGACCCTGGCCCGCGATGGCAATGGCAGGCAGCTGCCGGAGCTGCTGGGCCCGGAAGTCTGGCGGAAGGCGTCCGCGGAGGCGCGCACGCTGGGCCTGGACCTCACGCCGATGACACCGTTCGAGCCCTGGTACGCCGCCGTCATGGTCACCCAGCTGCGCCTCGCGCAACTGGGCTTCGATCCCTCCCTCGGGGTGGATTCCAGGCTCGCGGCCGACGCGGCGCGCAAGGGCAAGGAAATCAGGGGGCTGGAGACGCTCGAAAGTCAGCTCGGCACGCTGGATGGCCTGTCGGAAAAAGCCCAGCGGCAATTCCTCCAAAGCACCCTGGACGAAGCGGGCGAAGTCGGGGACATGGCGGACGACATGATCAAGGCCTGGAAGACCGGCGACGTCGATGCCCTGGATGAAGACATGCTCGACAGCGTCCGCGAGCAACCGGAAGTCTACCGGGCCCTCATCGTGCGCAGGAATGAGAATTTCGCCAAAGCGATCGGAAACCTAGTGGACAGGCAGGACGACTACCTGGTCATCGTGGGCGCGCTGCACCTCGTGGGGCCCGACAGCGTGCTCCGCATGCTGGGGCGCAAAGGCATTGCGACAAGACAGATCAAGGGCGGCCCGGCGGGCGCCGACTAAACCTCGACCATCTCAAAGTCTTCCTTGCCGGCGCCGCAATCCGGGCAGCGCCAGGACAACGGCACCTCTTCCCAGCGTGTCCCGGGCGCCAGACCGGACTCGGGCGCACCGGCCCTCTCGTCGTAGAGGAAGCCACAGATCAGGCACATGTAGGTTTTCATCGGGACGCGGCTTCCTATTGCGGCTTTTCTCGGCGGAACGGACGAAGCATCGGTCGCAGAAATTCCAGCAGGGCAATCGGGTTTTCCAGCTCCAGGCAACGCTGCTTGTCGGCAGGCGGCATCGGCAGGATCTCCGCAAGGCGGCAGCCAACCCACGCCGCGTCGTCGTACCGCTTCTCGATGGCATCGTACAGGCGACCCAGGTCATCTATCACCGATGCCAGCAGGGTGGCGAGTGGCTGGAATTCGTCCGGTAGAAGCTGTCGCGGCATTTCTGGCAGCACCTCGGCCTCGCCCAGGTACAGGCCGTCGGACTGCCGGGTCACCCCGTGCAGCCGGAACTGGCGCGTGCCCTTGGCAGTGATCCCCAGGATGCCATCGCTGCCCTGGTACCAGTCAACAATGCGGGCCAGCGTTCCGACGTCGCTGGTCTTCACCTCGCCAGTGTCACGGCCGTTGATGATGAGCACCACGCCGAACTCGGATTCCTGCCGCATGCAGCGGCTTATCATGTCCAGGTAACGCGGCTCGAAGACGCGTAGCGGCAGGGGACCGTCCGGAAACAGGACTGTGCTCAATGGAAAAAGCGGAATGCTCTGCCACGTCACCGCCGGGTCCCGAGTGCCTGGCTCAACTTGCCGTGAATGCCGTTGAAGTCACCGTTACTCATCACCACCACCGCATCACCCGGCCTTCCGGCAGCCAAAATTCCCTCGATGATGCCTTCGATGTCCGGGCATACCCGGATGCCCGGATTGCCGTTGAATTCACCGTCCAGGTCCCATTTCAGGCCGTCAGGACGCAGGACCCAGGCCTGATCGGCGGCCGCAAGGGCCGGCGCTAGGGCGCCCTGGTAGACGCCGAGCTTCATGCTGTTCGATCGCGGTTCGAAGACGGCGATCACTCGCTTCACGCCGGCACGCCGGCGAATGCCCTCGAGGGTGCGGCGAATCGCGGTGGGATGGTGGGCGAAGTCGTCAAAGACCTGCACACCACCGAAACTGCCGAGGTCCTGCAGGCGCCGCTGCACACCCCGGAACCGGCCGATGGCCTCGAGGATGACAGCGATGTCCACGCCGGCCGCACGCGCCGCAAGCAGGGCGGCCACGGCATTCTCGGCGTTATGGGTGCCCGACAGTTGCCATTGGCAGCGCCCGACCTCGCGGCCCTCATGGAGGACGCGCAGCGTGCCAGCGGGTTCCTCAAGGGCAACCCACCCGGCGTCCTGCCCGGCACCCTCGGCGACGCGGCTCGCGAAGCGGTCCTGGGGCGTCCAGCAGCCCCGCCGCAGGAGGTCGGCCACGTTGGGATCGGCGGCCGGGACGATGAGCCGGCCGTTGGCAGGAACTGAGCGGACCAGCTGGTGGAACTGGCGGGTGATGGCCTCGAGGTCAGGGTAGATGTCCGCGTGGTCGAATTCCAGATTGTTGATGATCAACGTCTGCGGGCGGTAGAGCAGGAACTTGGCACGCTTGTCGAAGAACGCCGTGTCGTATTCATCTGCCTCGATGACAAAAACGGGGTCCGTTCCCAGCCTGGCGGAAAATTCGAAGTTGGCAGGCACACCGCCAATGAGAAACCCGGCGCGCCGGCCCGCGTACTCGAAGATCCACGCCACGAGGCTGGTCGTCGTCGTCTTGCCATGCGTTCCCGACACGCCGATAACCAGGCGGTCCCTAAGCACGGCACTGGCAAGCCACTCGGGGCCGGACATGTACGGCAGCCGCCGGTTCAGCATTTCCTCAATCACCGGCATGCCCCGGGTCATGACATTGCCGACCACGACGACATCCGGCGCAGGAGCCAGCTGGCTGGCTTCGTAACCCTCAATCAGCTCCACGCCGAGGCGCGCGAGCTGGGTGCTCATCGGGGGATAGATGTTGCGATCGGAACCGGTAACGCGGTATCCCGCTTCCTTCGCAATCGCTGCGACGCCACCCATGAAGGTGCCGCAGACTCCCAGTATGTGCACGTGCTTCATCGATGGGCTCCGCATCCTTGGCGTCAGGCTGGCGCCGGCCCCAACTCGGCGAACACCAGGTAGTTCAGGAAGAAGTAGGCAACCGAGATGGCGAGGCCGGCGACAAACGGACTGGACATCGCGCGGGCGAAAATGTGGCCATTCACCACCAGCGACCAGCAGATCACCGCCAGCAGGCCGATGGTCGGGGCCAGGGCCGGCTTTGCCGGATCAGGGACCTGGGCCAGCCAGTAATTGAAGGGCAGCATGCACAGCGTCATCAATGCGCTCGTGCCAAGGACCGCCGTCAGTGTCCGGCGGAAACGCGGCGCGTGACCAGTAAACCGCAGGAGGCCCCACACGAAACCATAAAGCAGCAGCAGGTCAAGGACGAGGCTGCGGGCGAGCGCCATGGACGAGGCATACACCGGCGCCGCAATGATGCCCTGGAGCAACTCGTAGGCGGCACCGGCTATCAGCAGCAGAAACCACGAGTCAGGCAGGTCCTCCGGCCCACGGCGGCGCAGTGCGATCTGGAGGAAAGCATCGAGGATCGGCAGCATCATCCGGAGGCCGTGCGGCCCGGGCCCGTAGTGACGAACCGCAATGATCCTCTACACTCCCGCTTTATGCCAGTCCTCGACCTCACCGACGTCCTCGTTGATCAACCGCATAGTTTGGCCGCGGCATGCGACGTAATCGCTGCCGCCGAGCTGATCTCGATTGACACGGAGTTCGTCCGCACGACCCAGTTTTCGCCACGCCTTTGCCTGACCCAGATCGCCGCGGGTGACCAGGTGTTTTGCATAGACGAACTGGCCAGCGTGGACACGAGTCCAGTCTGGGACGTGCTGTGCTCGGGCCGTGGGCTGCGAATCGTCCACGCCGCGAAGCAGGACATGGAAGTGGCCTGGGTCCGCCACAAGCGCTTGCCGAATCCACTGTTTGATACGCAGATCGCCGCGGCGCTGGTGGGTCACCCGGCACAGGTCGGCTATGCAGGCCTCGTGAAGGCCCTCCTCGACATCGACGTCGACAAGACTCACACGCGTGCCGACTGGTCACTACGGCCGCTGGCGCCAGAGCTCATTCACTACGCCGCCAGCGACGTGGTGCACCTGCCCGTCGTGTACGGCCTGCTCAGGGAGCAACTGGAAAAGCTGGGCCGTTACGAATGGGCAGTCGAGGACAGCGCCCGGCTGGTTGATCCGGGGCTGTACATCGTCGATCCGGACGAGGCCTGGCGGCGGCTCGCCGGCCTCCCGCGCCTGCCGGTGCCCGCCCAACTCCGCGCCCGCCGGCTGGCCCGGTGGCGCGAGGAATCTGCATTCCGTACGGACCGTCCGCGGCAATGGATCCTCAGCGACAAGAGCCTGCTCGACATCGCCATGCGGCGGCCGCGCAGCGAGGCCGAACTGGCTGCATGCGCCGAGGTCGCGCCCGGCATGGCCCGACGCCAGGGCGAGACCATCCTCAAGGAACTCGAGGCCGCCGCGGCGGAGTACGAGAGCGGTACGAACCTCGTGCAGGAGGCGCGGCCCGAGCTGGTGGACCCGGAACAGCTGAAGCGCCTGGGCAAGGTGGTGGAAGCGGTTGCGAACTCGCTGTCCCTGGCCCCGGAGATCCTGGCAACCCGCAAGGACCTGACCGCCGCCATCCGCGGCGACCAGAACATTCGCCCGATGGCGGGTTGGCGCCGGAGCGTGATCGGCGAACCGCTGCTGGCTGCCGTCGGCGCCCTGTAGCTCGCCTACCGCGCCGGCAGGGCCGCCGTGACCCGCGCGTAGACCTCGTCAACCGGGCCCTCGCCGCTGACTTCGCGAAGCAACCCCGACTGCCGGTAGTACTCCACCAGGGGTTCCGTCTGCGACCGGTATACCTTCAGGCGGTTGCTGATGGTTTCCTCGTTGTCGTCCACGCGCTGGATGAGCTGGCCGCCGGCGTGCGAGCAGGCTTCGAGCTCGGACTTGGGCGAGAAATGGATATTCAGCAGCTTGCCAGTCACCGAACAGGTGCGTCGGCCCGTGAGTCGCTTCCGAAGGATGTCGAAGTCCACGTCGATCAGCACGGCCGCATCCAGGGGCCGGCCGATCTCGGCAAGCAGGCCTTCGAGAGCGCGGGCCTGGGCCAGGTTGCGCGGGAAGCCATCCAGCACGAAGCCCGCCGACGCTTCGTCGCGCTTCAGCCGGTCACGGATCATCCCAAGGACGATGTCGTCGGAAACCAGTTCCCCGGCGTCCATGGCGGCCTTGGCCCGGACGCCCAACGGTGTGCCGGCGGCGACGGCTTCACGAAGCAGGTCGCCGGTGGAGAGTTGAACCGTGCCGTGCTCGGCCATCAGCCGCTGGGCCTGTGTGCCCTTGCCGGAGCCCGGCGCGCCGAGGAAGACAATGCGCAAGAGGATGTCCCATGAAGCCGCAATGGCGGCGTAAGCTACAGCCACCCCGCCGTGGACGTCAAACCAGCCCAGGAGCCTGCATGACCAAGCGGAATGCCTTTTATGCCCAGTCCGGCGGCGTAACCGCCGTCATCAATGCGTCGGCCTGTGGCGTCATCGAGACAGCCCGGCGCCACCGGGGCCGGATCGGCAAGCTGTACGCCGGTCGCAACGGGATACTTGGCGCGCTCGAAGAGGACCTGGTGGACACGGGCAAGGAAACCGCAGCGGCCATTGCCGGCCTGCGCTACACGCCGGGCGGCGCCTTCGGATCGGCGCGCTACAAGCTGAAGGGCCTGGAGCAGAATCGTGCCGAGTACGAACGGCTGATCGAGGTGTTCCGCGCGCACGACATTGGCTACTTCTTCTACAACGGCGGCGGCGACTCGGCCGATACCTGCCTGAAGGTTTCCCAGCTGGGCGCGTCCCTCGGCTACCCGCTCGTCGCCATCCACGTGCCGAAGACCGTGGACAACGACCTCCCCATCACGGACACCTGCCCGGGATTTGGCTCCGTCGCGAAGTACGTGGCCGTCTCCACCCTTGAAGCAGCGCTGGACGTGCGTTCCATGTCGCGCACCTCCACCAAGGTCTTCATCCTGGAGGTCATGGGCCGGCACGCCGGCTGGATTGCCGCGGCAGCGGGACTGGCCGGCACCAAGGCGGGTGACCCTCCGCACGTGATCCTCTTTCCCGAAATTGCCTTCGACAGGGCAGCCTTCCTCGCCCGCGTCAGCGACTCGGTGCGCGAGCACGATTACTGTGTGATCGTGGTCAGCGAGGGCGCGCGCTATGCCGACGGCCGGTTCCTGGCCGACGCCGGCACGGTGGACGCCTTCGGCCACATGCAGCTCGGTGGGGTGGCCACGGTCATCGCCGTACTGGTCAGGGACGAACTCAAGCTCAAGTACCACTATGCGATAGCCGATTACCTGCAACGCTCGGCACGGCACGTGGCCGCCCGGGTCGACGTGGACCAGGCCTATGCCGTGGGCAAGGCCGCCGTACAACTGGCCCTCAAGGGCGAAAATTCGGTCATGCCGACCATCGTTCGGCGCACCAGCCGGCCGTACCGCTGGAGCATCGGCAAGGCAGCGCTGGCCGATGTGGCCAACCAGGAAAAGTTGATGCCCCGTTCCTACATAACCCCGGATGGCTTTGGGATCACGGCCGCCGCACGCCGGTACCTGTTGCCGCTGATCCAGGGCGAGGCCTACCCGCCCTACCGGGACGGCCTGCCCGCCTATGGCACACTGAAACTGGTGCCGGTGAAGAAGAAACTCCCGCCTCGGTGAGGCCCCATAGGAGC
>JBDSWH010000202.1:0-9072 GCA_039926785.1 Gammaproteobacteria bacterium | reverse complement strand
ACCTTCACCGTCTTGCCGGTAAAGGGGTTCTGCCAGCTGTCCAGCAACTCCCCGGTCTTCAGGTCCGTGTAGAACGTGGCGTCCTTGCCCCGGTATTCCGCGTCGCCGTTCGGCAGGATGCGAAACTGGAGGCCGCCGAAGCCCACATAACCGAACAGCGGCATCGCTCGCCGATCTCCGACCAGCGCAAAGAACACGCCTTCGTGGCCGCCAAAGACGGGCTCGTCGCCGAGGGTGCCCCAGGTCTTGGCGAAAGCGTAGATGTTGTCCGCGGCCGTGGTCAGGTCGAGAGGCCGGGATTTGCCATTAGCGGCTCCGCTGACCAGGCCGGACCAGCCGCTCAAACCGGTTGCCACGCCAGCCGCCACGCCGAGACCCAGCACCCCGCGCCGGGAGAAGCTGGCCACCGTCGCCCGCATCGCATCGACGTACATCGTCCGGTCCCCGGATGAGAAGATGGCCAAAGCCTACTGGAGATGTCCCGATGAGTCCGCCAGAAACGCTTGTCCTGTCCAATCGCTATCGCTGCTTCGACGGCTGGCAGCACTTTTACCGGCATCCGGCGGTGACGACTGGCTGCGAGATGCGCTTCGGCCTCTACTTGCCGCCCCAGGCCGAGCACGAGCGGGTCCCGCTGGTGATCTACCTGGCCGGACTCACCTGCAATGAAGAGACGTTTCCCATCAAGGCCGGCGCCCAGCGGGTGGCGGCCGAGCTGGGCCTGGCGCTGCTGTCCTCCGACACGAGTCCGCGGGGCGTGCGGCTGCCCGGCGACGCCGAGGCCTACGATTTCGGCCTGAGCGCGGGCTTCTACCTGGATGCCACCGAGGCACCCTGGTCGGCCCACTATCGTATGTACAGCTACGTGTCGCGGGAGCTGCCGGACCTGGTGACGACGCACTTTCCGGTGGACGGCGAGCGCATCGGCCTCATGGGCCATTCAATGGGTGGCCACGGCGCGCTGACCATCGGGCTAAAACACCCCGAGCGTTTTCGCAGCCTGTCAGCACTGGCGCCGATCGTCGCGCCGACTCAATGCCCGTGGGGACAGAATGCGCTGCCACGCTACCTGGGTCCCGACCCGGACAGCTGGCGGCACTACGACGCGACGGAACTGATGAGCGACTTCGGGTCGGCCGCGGGTCACCCGCCGCTGCTGATCGACCAGGGTCTGGACGACGAGTTCCTGGTCACCCAGCTCAAGCCGGAGCTGCTAGAGGCTGCCGCGCGACGCGTGGGCTACCCGCTCACGCTACGGCGCCACCCGGGCTATGGCCACGGCTACTGGTTCGTGAGCAGCCTGATTGAGGACCACCTGCGCCACCACGCCGACGGGCTGGAATGAAACGGCATGAAGGTACCGGACCTTAGTTATTGGCAGTTCTTTAGTTGATTGCTGAGTAGCAGCAGATACCTAAAGAACTCCCAACAACTAAGGTCCGGTACTTTTTCCGCAGCCCCAGCCGTCCGGCTGGCCGGCGAATTCGCGACCGAGCCGCGCCACCTGCTTCTCCAGCATCACGATCTCGGCGTAGACCGGGGCCATTCGCACGGTCAGCCGGGCCTGCCACTTGCTGGTCTTCTCGTACCGCGTGGTACTGACGTTGAACTCGGGCCCGAGGTCCGCCTGGTTGGCGAATGACAAGGCCTGGTCCCTGGAATCGAAGATCAGGAAGAAGTCCACGTCCCGGGGCCGCGCCAGGTCATCGCCCTGCTCCTGCATCAGGCGCAGCAGTTCGCCGGTTTCGTCATGGGGGAAATCGTGGTTCATCGCTGACATTTACCACCGGGGACCAAATATCCCACGACCGACCGCAGCGAGCTTGTGGCCGTCCCGGGCACCCTTGTCCTCGTACAGGCGCCAGCCGGCCCAGCCCTCCCAGCTGTCCTCGTCCTGCACGACGCAGCGACGGTGGCCCAGCGCGGCCATCACCGGATCGTAGAACCGGATGGAGCGGGCCAGATCATTCGTGCCAAGGCAGTGGTAGGGGAACACAGCGGGATTAGACCATCCCGCGATCGCCGCAGGAACTACTCGACAGTCACCGACTTGGCCAGATTCCGCGGCTGGTCCACATCGGTGCCGCGCAGGATGGCGACGTGATAGGCCAGCAGCTGGAGCGGAATCGTGTAGACGATGGGCGCCTGCAGGTAATAGACGTGCTTCGGCATCTTGATGACGGTCACGCCGTCGCTGGACTCGAAGCCGGAGTCGGGGTCCGCAAAGACGAACAGCTCGCCGCCCCGGGCCCGGACCTCCATGAGGTTGCTCTTCAGCTTCTCGAGCAAATCATTGTTCGGCGCAACGGTGATCACGGGCATGTCCGCGTCCACCAGGGCAAGCGGGCCGTGCTTCAGCTCGCCAGCCGGGTAGGCCTCGGCGTGGATGTAGGAGATTTCCTTCAGCTTCAGCGCGCCCTCCATCGCGATCGGGTGGAGGATGCCGCGGCCGAGGAACAGGGCGTGGTGCTTGTCGGCGAAGCGTTCGGCCAGCTTCTGCATCACCGGGTCGAGCACCAGCGTCTTCTCGATAAGGCCGGGGATCTCGATGAGGCGCTGCACGAGGCCCCGCTCCCGCTCGGCGTCGGCGGTGCGGTGCTTGGCGAGAGCGATCACCAGCATGGTGAGCGCCGCAATCTGGGTGGTGAAGGCCTTGGTGGAGGCCACGCCGATCTCGGGGCCGGCGCGGGTGAGCATCACCAGATCCGACTCGCGGACCAGGGAGCTTTCCGGCACGTTGCAGATTGCGAGGGATGACAGGTAGCCGGAAGACTTGGCCAGCCGCAGGGCCGCCAGTGTGTCGGCAGTCTCGCCGGACTGGGAGATGGTAACGAACAGGGTGTTCTTTGGCACCACCGGATTCCGGTAGCGGTACTCGCTGGCGATGTCCACGTGGCAGGGCACGCGGCAGACCTGCTCGATGAGGTACCGGGCCACGGCGCCGGCGTGGAAGCTGGTGCCGCAGGCCACGATATGCACGGATTCGGCGCGACGGAAGATCTCGGTGGCGGTGGGGCCAAAGGCGGCCTCCAGCAGTTTGCCGTTGGCGACCCGTTCCTCCAGCGTCTGGGCCACGGCTCGCGGTTGCTCGTGGATCTCCTTCAGCATGTAGTGGGGATACTGGCCCTTCTCCGCCGCGTCGGCGGAGAGTTCACTTTCCTTCACTGGACGGTGGATCACCTTGCCGTCCCGGGCCACCACCCTGACGTGGCTGCGGTGAATCTCGGCCACGTCACCTTCTTCCAGGAAGATGAAGCGGCGCGTGACGGGCAGGAGCGCGGAAACGTCAGACGCCACGAAGTTCTCGCCCTCGCCAAGGCCGACGACGACGGGGCAGCCGCAGCGGGCCAGGATCAGCTGGCCGGGGTTGGCCTCGCTCATCACCACCAGTGCGTAAGCGCCATCGAGCTCGGTGACGGTGGCCTGCACCGCCTCGAAGAGGTTCGGGGTCTTCTTCAGGTGGAAGTGGATCCGGTGGGCGATCACCTCGGTATCCGTGTCCGAGGTGAAGGCGTAGCCCAGCGCCTTGAGTTCCTCGCGCAGCTGCTCGTGATTCTCGATGATGCCGTTGTGGACGATCGCGAGGCCGTCGTGGGAGATGTGGGGGTGCGCGTTCTTCTCGCTGGGCACTCCGTGGGTGGCCCAGCGGGTGTGGGCGATGCCGATGTTCGACTTCATCGGCTCGGCGTCGAGCGCCAATTGCAGCTCGGCGACCTTGCCCATGCGCCGCTGGCGCTGCAGGTGGCCGTTGGTCAGGACGGCGAGGCCCGCGGAGTCGTAACCGCGGTATTCCAGGCGGCGCAGCCCCTCCATCAGGATGGGGACCACGTTCCGTTTAGCAATAGCTCCGACGATGCCGCACATGTTTTTAAATTATGGCTGAGGGGGGCGGTCCGGGGCGTGATTTTGGCCCGGAACGGGGTTACCAAGCTGTAACCCAGGTCGCGTTTTGGGCGGGTAGAAGCCGCTTCAGGCGCGATCGCGGCTGACCCCGCTCCTACGCCTTGACCGGCCGTTTCCAGCCCGGGATCGAAAGCTGCTTGCCCCGGGCAATGGTCAGCTGCCCGGCCGGGGCGGGCTTGGTGATGGTGGACCCGGCCCCGATGGTGGCTCCAGCGCCGATCTCCACAGGCGCCACCAGTTCCACGCCGGAGCCGATGAAGGCGCCGTCGCCAATGACGGTCCGGTGCTTGTTCGCGCCATCGTAGTTGCAGGTGATGGTGCCGGCGCCCACGTTCACCTTCTCGCCGATGGTCGCGTCACCGATGTAGGTCAGGTGGTTCACCTTGCTGCCCCGGCCGATCACGCTCTTCTTCACCTCGACGAAGTTACCGAGCTTGGCGCCCTCGGCCATCTCCACGCCGGGACGCATGCGGGCGTAGGGGCCGATCTCGCACTTCGGGCCGATCACGCCGTCCTCCAGCAGGCAGTGCGGGTGGATGACCGTGCCGGCCCCGATGAGCGTGTTGCGGATCTGGGTGAAGGCACCAACGTGGGCGCCGGCGCCGATGTGCACGACACCCTCGAAGATCACGTCAGGCTCGATCACGACGTCGCGGCCGCACACCAGGTCGCCCCGGATGTCAATGCGCTCCGGATCCACCAGCGTGACGCCGGCGGCCATCAGCTGGCCCGCCAGACGCTGGCGCAGGATCTTCTCCGCGGCGGCGAGCTGGGCCTTGTCATTGATGCCGAGCACTTCGTTCTCCGACTGGGCCGGCACAGCCGCCACGGGCACCCCGTCAATGACAGCGAGGCCGATGATGTCGGTAAGGTAGTACTCCTTCTGGGCATTGTTCGGCTTCAGCCGGCCGATCCACTTCGCGAGCTCGCCGGCGGGGCAGGCGATGAGTCCGGTATTGATCTCGCGGATCTGTCGCTGCTTTGGCGTGGCGTCCTTCTCTTCGACGATCGCCGTAACGGCGCCGCGGCCGGCGCGGAGGATGCGGCCGTAGCCCGTCGGGTCCGCCATCTCGGCGGTGAGGACGGCCACCTGGCCCTTCACGGCCTTCGCCACCAGCTTCTTTAGGGTCGCCGGCTGCACCAGCGGCACATCACCGTAGAGAATCAGCACCACGTCGCCGGCGGGAATCTTCAGCAGGGCCTGCTGGACCGCATGGCCGGTGCCTTTCTGCACGGACTGGTGGAACCAGCCGATCGGCTGGCCCAGGAAAGCGGCCTGAACCTGGCCTCCACCGTGGCCGTGAACCACCCGGATTTCCCGCGGCTTCAGCGCCGTTGCGGTCGAGAGCACATGCTGCAACAGCGGCCGGCCGGCGAGCGGTTGGAGGACCTTGGGCAGGTCCGAGCGCATGCGCTTGCCCTGGCCCGCGGCGAGGATGATGACGGTGACTGGCATCCAAACATTCTAGCGGGTTGCCGGGTTCCGGGACGAGGGCTACCAGCGCAGTCCGTCAATCCGCTTGTCCCGGTGCGCGAGAATCCACTGCGCATGCTCGGCCAGGCACGCGTGACCCAGTGAGCGCAGGATTTCGAGCTTTGCGGGCAGTGACCGCGCCGAGGCCAGTTCCCGGGCCGCGATGCTAAACAGGGATTCCATGTAGTGGTACTGGCGGATGAGTGCGCGATCCGCTTTCTCGCCGAGATAGATCTCAAAGATGGCGCCGTAGATACTGACCAGGGCCAATGCTAGGACCAGGTTTTCGCGCAGGTGTGAACCCATTCGCAGGCCGCTCACCAACGACAGTATGGCCGCTGCCGCCAGCACAATGCCCAGCCCGAGCCCGGTGATGAGCAGCGTCGCGGATATACGCTCGGCGATGGACTGGCGCCGTTCCAGGGCCCGGGCACGCTGGCGGTAGTAATGCAGTTGTCCGGACCCGTTCACCGGGTCCGGGTCGCCAATCCACGCGGCGTAGGCGTGCTCGAAACCGGACGGCAGCACTGCGCGCGGATACAACGCCCGGCGGAGGCTGACCGCCCGCATCGCAGCCCGAATCCACTCCAGCTCGACGTCCTGGCGCTGGAGGAAGCTCTCGTGGGAGAACTCACCCCGGGTTCGGGCGCGCACCCCCGCGAGCTCACAGTAAAAATCCACGCGCAGTGCCTCGGCCAACCCGCGATAGTTGAGAAAGCGCCGGTGCCAGCTGCGTCGATGAGCCCAGAAGGCCAGGAACCAGCCAGTCGTGAAGACCAGGAGTACGACCAGGATATTGGCCAGGCCGGCTCCCTGGTCCGTCTGCCTGTCCAGTCCCAGCAGCAGCAGCGCGAGGATGGCCCAAAGCGTGTAACGGGCACGCAGCGCGCGCGTAAAACAGCGGCCGAAATGAACCCCGAGCCAGTCGGCTGCGACGAATAACCGGTCGACGTAGAGCAGAGCTTCGGGAATCCGGTAGGGGCTCGGCGGCGCGAGCCGGTGGCCGCCGGCGGAGATGCGACCGCCATAAGCCGCCACGTCCTCGTTGAAGTCGGCCGTTCGGCTGATCAGCGTCATGAGCTCCGCCGGCAGGCCCTCGTCAGCACCGCCGAGCCGCTGATCCCCGCAGATGAAGCCGATGACTTCCGGAACCTGGGCGCCGCCGGCCACCGAGTCCGTCGACTGGCGGGCGCAGCGGATTTCATAGGTCCAGTCGTTGTCCGCCGCTGACAGCAGATCGTTAAAGGCTGCGCCGGCGGCGTCACCGGGCGCGCGGCCGCGGCGGCGGTAGTCGACGACACGCGCCGTTCCTGCTGCGTGCTCTGTGTCTTGGCCATCCCAGATCGCGATCAGCAGTGAGCTGTAGCGGGCCACCAGGAAGCCTGCTTCCTGGTACTGCCGGTCCCGGGCCGGACCCGGACCGGTCAGTGCGTCGGGCTCGAGGCCGTCCGGCGCCGGCAACTCGAGGATTTCGGCCCGCTGCACCACCCGGTCAAAGACTGCGCGCGCCGAATCGCTGCCGATGTCATCCCGGCACCGGACGACGCCATAGGGCAGCAGTGCGACGACCTGGAGGCCCAATTGCAGCGCGATCTCCGCAGCCAGCAGATCGGCGCCCTCTGCCAGTGACGACAACAGCTGGATCGGGACGCCAGGCCGAAAATCGTGGATCGCTCGCAAGAGCACCTCGACCGCGGCGGCGATGGCGGGCAGGTCTGCGTCCCGAAGATCACGATGCCCGGCGACGCCGACCATCAGGGGCAACGGCACTGACGTCACGGGCTCACCAGTCTGGTGATGTCTGCGAGCCGCGCGCTGTCGCCGGTCCGCTGGTAGAGGCGTCGGGAACGCTCGAGGGCATCGTGGCCGTAGAGCGACGACGCCGGCCAGCGAGCCAGCAGTACCGGGACGCTGCGACCCACCAGCACCTGGGCCTCGGCATATCGCCCTAGCTGCGTCAGGCAGCCGCCTTCCACGTCATCCAGCAAGGCACCTCGCCAGGGCTCGTCCGCGTACTCCGCCTGGACCAGAGCGCGGGCCGCCGCCACGCGCTCGAGTCCCGGCAGCGGCCGTTCCGTCCGGCAGAGGAGATCAGCCAGGTAGGACTGCACCATCCCCCGGTTGCCGTCCTGCCCGTTGGCCTCAGCGGCTTGCAGACTCCGCGCGAGCAGGGGCTCTGCCGCCAGGTAGTCGCCCTGGCCCATGGCGGCCAGGGCGAGATTGCTCAGAGGGAGAGTCAGGTCTTCGTGCGCTTTCGGCAACTGACGTTCAAGGATCGCGACCGAGTCGCCGAGCATTTGCCGGGCGTCGGCAAAGCGGCGCTGCTCAAGGCGCAGCCTGCCGAGGGTGTTCATGCTGATGGCCACATCGGGGTGCTGCGGCCCCAGGACCCGCCGGTCCACGTCGACAGCCCGCAACATGTAGCGCTCCGCCTGCGCGGTGTCGCCGCGCAGGTACTCCGCAGCACCCATGTTGGCGAGAATCTGGCCCACGTTCGGGTGGTCGTTCCCCGATACCCGCGTGCGTTCGACCAGGGCGCGGGCGTACCAGTCCACGGCCGCGGCTGTGTCGCCGGCATAGAGTTTCGCCAAGGCGATGCCCTCGAGCGCCCGAGCGGCCAGGTCTGGCGGCGCGCGCGGTTCGCGGGCCAGGACCAGGGCGCTGTTGAACAGTCGCTCGGCGTCCCCAAAGCGTTCCTGCTTGGACGCGGTGTCGCCGCGCCCGACGAGCGCGCGCGCCTGGGTCTCGACGTCGACAGGCTCGGCCATGGCACTCTGCCGGTCGGCCTCCACGTAGAGCGGTTCCGCCCCGGTGTAGTCGCCTTGTGCAGCCGCCACGTCAGCCAAGGCTATCGCCTGGCGGCCCAGCAACCGGGGATCGTGCACCTCAGCCGAGCGACCCTTCTGCAGCAGGTTCGATGCCTCGGGGTAGAGGCCGAGGCCGTAGTAGACCTGTCCCAGGGTGGTCGCGAGCTCTGCCCGCACGACCGGTTCGCCGGCCAGCCCCGCGTCGATCTGCCGGGCGCCCCGGTCGAGAATTTCCCGGGCGGTGATGGAATTGCCGCGAGCTTCGCTCGGATCGGACACCGCGAAGAGCGAGACCATGAAGCCGGCCGTGCGTTCGGCGGTGAGCGACTTCTGCTCGGCGAGCGCCCGCTGCCGGTCGGCTTCGATCCGGGCAAGCAATGCGGTGGCCGCCAGGGCTGACAGCACGATGCAGCCCAAGGTGGCGGCGCCCGCAATGATGGCGAGCCGGCGCTGACGCCGGGCCTGCTCGCGCTGCCGCAGGTCGTCCAAGCTCACGCCCAGCAGGGCGGCAATCAGTTTCAGACTGGCATCGCGCCGGTGGTCGGCCCCCGGCCGGACGTCCGCCGCGAGGGGTTCGGGCTCGGGCAGGTTGGTGATCTGCCCGTCCACAACCCGGTAGCGCAGTGCCGCCGGGAAGCAGTCATCGCCGGGGACGGCCGCGCCGGGGTCCCCAGCCACGACGAGGCACAGGATGTGCTGCTCCCGCCCCAGGGCCTTGAAGCTCCGGATTTCCTCGTTTACCCAGCGGGACCGGGCCGCGGCCGGTGAGCAGACGACGATCAGGGCAGCGGACTGCTCCAGGGCGGTCCGTACAGTCGTGGCGAGATCAGCCGACGAGGACAATTCCTCCCGGTCCAGGAAGACCGGGCCGAGGGCGCCCGCCCGGTC
>JBDSWH010000201.1:0-7231 GCA_039926785.1 Gammaproteobacteria bacterium | reverse complement strand
TGACGACGTACTCAAGGTCGCCGGCCACCGGCTTGGCACGGCGGAAGTGGAGAGTGCTTTCGTTGCCCACCCGCGGGTGGCGGAGGCTGCGGTGGTCAGCCGGCACCACGAGATCAAGGGCGAGTCGATCTATGCCTACGTCGTGCTGAAGGGTGAGCGGCCGACCGGCACGGCAGCGGAAAAGCTGGCAAATGAACTGCGGGACTTTGTCGGCAAGGAGCTGGGGGCGATCGCCAAGCCGGACGACATCCGCTTTGCCGACAACCTGCCCAAGACCCGGTCCGGCAAGATCATGCGCCGCCTGCTGCGCGCCATCGCGCGGGGTGAGCCCATTACCCAGGACATTTCGACGCTGGAGAATCCGGCGATCGTCGAGCAGTTGCGGAGCGGCAGCTAGCTCCGCAGGCTCGCCCCGAACAGCTGGAAGAGCTGGGACCGGGACTGGATGTGGAGCTTCGCGAAGATCTTCTTCAGGTGCGACCGACCGGTATTGACCGACACCCCGATGCTCTCCGCCGCCTCGCCCACGGCGCCGCTTGAGAGAAAGGCGCGGCAGAAGCGGGCCTCCGCGGGGCTCAGGCCGTAGTCATCGACGAGTTTGCGCAATGGAATCGCGAAGGCCTCCACGGGATCGCTGATCAGCATCATGACGGTCGCGCATCCCGGCATGTGGGGCCGTTCGCCGCCGCGGATCATCGGCACGATCAGCAGTTCATAGGCCAGGCGGCCTGACGGGCGCCGAACGCGCAAGGTACGTCCCGCCAGCGTCGAGTCTCCCTTGCCGTTGGCTACGGCCAGGGAGACCAGCCCGCCGGCCCGGGCCGACACCCGGGCGTCGTTAATGGCGACGGCGCCCTGGCGAAGTTCCATGCCATCGCCCGAATTCAGGATACGCTCGGCCTCCGGATTGACGAAAACGACGCGGCCGCACGCGTCGAGGAGCGCGACCCCGTGTCGCGTGTGCTCAAGCGCCGCCAGGCCTCCGTACTGGAAGTTATCCGCTTCGGTCAGGCGCCGGGATATGTCCAGCGCATTCCGGACGTGCGGGATGGCGAGACCGAGAGCCTGCTTGGCGGCCTGCGTGTAGTTGCCCAGCGAGCCGGACCGCCAGAATCCGAGGGCGGTGTAAGCCGCGCTGCTGTTTTCGAGCAGACCGCCGACGATGAACTCAAGATCCCGCGGGGCTACAAGACGCTGGTAGATCGGTGAACACCGCAGGACGTGCAGTTCCAGCAGGTCGGTGCCCAGGTATGTGGATCCCCCCGGCAGCCCGCACGTGGCGTTGTAGAGGTAATCGTCCCTGAGATCCTGGGGGCTGTAGTCAAAGCCTGTGGTGGGAGACTCGCCACCCGAAAAATGCGACCCGTGGGTGTGGCCCGCGACTTTGTCGATCCGGATCAGGGCGCCCATCCGGGACCCGAAGAGGGGCGCGAGGCCATCGAGGGCTGCGGTCACCACGTCGCCGGTCAGGGCGGTCTCGTACAGCCCCAAGGCCGCCTGCAAGACGGCATTCTGGTCGAAAACCGGACCACTTTTTGACGCCGTGGAGCCGAGCGGCGCCATCTGTCGTTAATCCTCGCGTTCGGCGAATAATACCGGGACCTTAATACCACGCGGCGGTGCGGCGGAAGGTCCCGGTTTTCCAGAAGATACCCAATTTGCGCAGGTTCGCTGGAGCGAATTCCCATGCTCACGCTCTATGGCATCAATCTTTCGACTTTCACCCGCAAGGTCCGGCTGGCCCTGCTGGAGAAGGGTCTTGAGTTCCGCTTCGAGATCGCGCCCATGGGCTCGCCGAAGGTGAAAGCGCTGCACCCGTTGGGCAAGATCCCGGTCCTCGAGGACCAGGGGCTCGTCGTTCCGGACTCGTCGGTGATCATTGCGTACCTGGAACGCTCTTGGCCCGACCAACCGTTGTACCCGGCAGGGGCGGCTGAGCTGGCCCGGGCGCTGTGGCTCGAGGAGTACGCCGACACCCGATTGCGCGAGGCCACGCTGCCGTTCTTCTCGGAGCAGGTGGTGAAACCGGTCTTCCAGGGCAAGCGTGGCGATCCGGCGGCACTGGCGGCCGCAGCCGGGACCCGGGACCAGGCCTTCGACTACCTCGAGAAGGAACTGCCCGAGCGCGGTTTCGCCGTGGGCGCCGCGGTGTCGGTGGCCGATGTGGCCATCGGCGCGCAGCTCGTCACATATGTCCAGGCTGCCGGCGCCCCGGACGCGCACCGCTGGCCGAAGCTGGCCCGATACCTGGATGCGCTCCGCGCGCGCGCCGTCTGGGCGCCCGTCCTCGCCGAGGAAGAGGCCACGCTGGCAGCCGCCCGTGCGCGGCAGTCCCTGAGCTAAGCTGGGTGCGCCGTGAAACCCAGCCTGTTCAACCATCGTGCGAGCCGATGCGCCGCGGGTCTGATCGCCGTGGCCTGGTGGTCCTCCGCCTTCGCCGCCGATCCGGTGTCGCCGGAATTCCAGGCGGGACTCGCGACCGTGCGGGCCCATCTGGATGCGGGCGAGGCCGGTGACGTGCTCCCTGTTGGCCGGCGCCTGTTGCGCAGTCTCGCGGATGACGCCACGGTAGCCGCCGCCGACCGGGCGCAGGTCTACGCGCTCATGTTCGAGGGCGCACGCCGCAACCGGAACCTGAACGGTGGCAACGTTTTCGCGTCTGACCTCCAGAAGGATGATCGCCGGCGCTACGGACCCGCGTCGGTGGAGCGGGTGCCAGGGCTATACGAAGCGGCCCGCTGGTTCGACTGGGCGGACCTTGCCGACCGGGAGAGGAAGGCCCTGAACACCGCAGTTTCGCTGCTGGAGCAAAACTACGGCCCGAGGGATGCGCGGCTGGCCTATCCGCTGCGGCAACTGGCATCGTCCTGCGTGCGCAGCCGGAGCGACGCGGATGTCGCCCGGTCGGCACTGGATCGCGCCCTGAAACTCGAGTACGCGGATACGCAGGCCGACGTCCTTTCGCGCGCCGAGGTCTTTGCCACCCGCGGCGACGTGGAAGCGCTGTTTGCGGAACCGGCGGCAGGCACGAGCTGGTACCGGGCAGCCTGGCAGCGTCTGGCCGACAGCAAGCTGGCAGGCCCCGAGTTGGCCAGGAAGATGTTCGCGGAGCCAGTGCCAATCTACGTGAACGTGCCGGACGCGCCATTCACCTCCCGCAGGGGCAATGTCGATCACTTCGCGTCAGGCACGGTGTCCTTCGCCTTCAGTGTCAGTCCCGTGGGCACCGTCGAGCAGCTGCGCCTCCGCCAGAGCCTCGTGCCCATGGACAGCGTCCCGGAGCCGGTCACCCATGCCTTCCGCGACGCCCGCTACCGGCCCCGGATGGTCGCCGGTGAGCCCGTGGCGACCGCCGACCACGGCTTCGAGCTGCGCTTTACTCGCCAGGAGAGCGCCGCCAAGCGTCGGATCATTGTCGGCACCATGGAAGAACAGCGGTAGACTGGCCCACTGACCAGAAACGCAAAAAGCGGGAGAAGAACACGTGAGCATTGCGCACAAGTGGCTTGAGCAGGAGCCCTGGCCGACCCAGGTGATGCCGAAGAAACTGCTGGAGAGCCGCATCGAGCGGGTCCTCACGCTCACCAACATCGGCTACCTCGGCACCGTGCGGAAGGACGGCTCGCCGATTGTCAGCCCGGTCGAGTTCTACAACGACAAGTTCAACCTCTACATCTTCCCGCAGCCGAATAGCCCCAAGGTGCACGCGCTGCGCCGGGACCCGCGACTCTCCTTCGCCATCGCCAATCCCATGGCGGGCTGGGCCTGCGTCATGGGCGCGCAGTTCTTCGGCCGGGGCACCCTTCTCGACGTTGACACGCCCGAGTGGGAGCACGGCATGAAGGTGTTCAAGTGGGTGGCATCCAGCTTCGAGCTGGGCAAGCTCACGATGAAGCCGCCCCGGGGCCAGTTGTTGCGCATCGAGCCGGAACGGATCGTCTACACCGAGCACCTCATGCGCAGCGAGGGCTACGCGCCCCGGCAGATCTGGACGCCGGGTGCTGACGCGCCCAAGGTGGTCCCGGGCCGCAACGCCCCGATCTAGATTGCTCAGGGTTCGAGCACCAGGAACGCCCAGAAGGGGATGCCCATGACGCTCCAGCTGGCCGACGCGTCGCTCAGGATCTCGATGAGCGTGTCGAAGTCATCGTCGCCGACGGACCGGAAGTCGGCCAGCTGCTCCAGCACCAGCACGTAGCCGTCGGCCTCGCGCCAGCTGAAGTCCGTCAGGCAGTCCGCCAGGGCATCCCAGTTCTGGCCATACCAGGCCGGAAACTGCAGCTGATCACCGAGGCGGGCCAGAACCTCGCCGGCGTCGGTGCAGCCGGCGAGGTTCAAACGGAACACGGCGAAGCCGCGCGCATCGGCGACCTCCGCGAGCGTCGGAATGTCGTGGGCCGGCAGGCTGAAGACCCCTGCCCGTTCGGCTTGCGGCAGGGTGTCAGCGAGTTCTTCCCGGTTCATGGCGACGAGATCTCCTGCTGAGCGAGGGGACGAAAGCTGCGGTAGTGGTCTTCCGTGTAGTACCACTCCCACGGCGGTGTGCCGCCGGTAACGATCCGCCGGGCGCCCCGATTCGCTGACCCGGGCGTCGACACCGTGTATTCCCTGTAGAAACCGCGGTCGGCGTCGGGCAACAGACCTTCCCGGTTGCCGAACTCCTGGCCGTCCTGGCGATAGGGGAACGGACCTCCCTGCCGGATGAGGTCGATGGTGTCCCGGGCTTCGGCTGGCAGCTTCGTCCGAACCGACCTGCCGGCCGGCTCGGTAGCCGGCGGGGCCCTGGCTGAGACTTCGGGGCCGGACGCTCGCTGCCAAAGGACTCCGGAAGCAATCAGCACGAAGAAGACGGCAATGACCCGGCGGCTCATCGGCCGCATCCTACCGCGTCACCTTGCCCCAGGGGCCGCCGTCCCGCGCCATTGTCGATCTGGCCGGCGAGCCAGATACTGGCCGGGTTCACCCGGGTGGAGAGAATCGTGCAGCGGGCCGCAGTGATTGTCGTGACTGTCGCGCTGGCCTTCGGCATGGCGGCGCCCGGTGCCGAGGGCGAACGGAGCGCTGACTCCACCGTGCGCTTCGTGGCCATGGCGTCACCCGCGGGACCCGGGAGCATGGCGCCGCGGCTGGCGCGCACGCCGGCCGGCGACGTCCTGCTGAGCTGGCTCGAACCCGCTGCCAACGGCCACTACGCGCTCCAGTTCGCGACCCTGACGGAGGACCACTGGTCCGCGGCGCGACGGGTTGCGGAGGGCGGCGACTGGTACTTGAACTGGGCCGATACGCCTTCGGTGATACCGGTCACTGCGACCGACTGGGTGGCCCACTGGCTGGTGAAGCAGGCCGGCGGCAGCTACGCCTATGAGATCGCAATCACAATCTCCCGGGACGCGGGCGCCACCTGGAGCCAGCCATTCACGCCGCACGACGACCATACCCCGACCGAGCACGGCTTCGTTACGCTGTTTCCCTGGTACGACGGCTTCGGCGCCCTGTGGCTCGATGGGCGCCAGACGGTCAACCAGACGGTCAACCAGACGGGCAAGCAGTCCGGCCAGCAGGCCGGCGGCATGGTGGCCCGGTTTGCGCACTACGGCTTCGACGGCGTCCTGCGCGGCGCCGGTGAGCTGGACGGTCTGGTTTGCGATTGCTGCGCCACGGACGTGGCGATTGCATCAGGCGGTCCCGTGGCGACGTACCGGAACCGGACCGACCGCGAGATTCGTGACATTGCGGTCAGCCGCTTCGCCGGCGGCGGGTGGCAGACACCAGTGATCCTGGGCAACGACCAGTGGCAGATTGCCGGCTGCCCGGTCAACGGTCCCGCGATTGCGGCCCGGGGCGACCGCGTGGTTGTGGCCTGGTATACCGCGCCGAACCAGCAGCGCCGGGTGCAGCTCGCCTGGTCCCGCGACGGCGGCCGAACCTTCGGCGCACCGGTCGTGGTCGAGGCCGGTGCCGTCAACGGCTACGTGGACGTCGTGCTGCCGGTCGACGACATGGCAGTCGTGAGCTGGACCGGAAAGGCACCCGGCGGACAGGGACATCTGCGCCTGCGCCGCGTCCCGGCGCAGGGGTCGCCCGGGCCGGTGCAAGTCGTCGCCGAGGGCGAGATGGGGCGGGGCAGCGGCTCTCCGCAGCTGAGCGCGGGTCGTGACCGGCTGGTCCACGCCTGGACCCGGCCGGGCGAGCCGTCCCAAGTCCTCACGGCCTGGTCACTGCTCAAATAGCCAGGGGGCTTGGCGGGTGCGGTGCCGCCGCGTTACAAGGGTTGGGTGAAACGCAAGAAACCGGCTGCCCGGAAACGGCCCGCGGCGACCCGCGCCGTGCCGGCACCCGCCCGGAAACGTGCGGTGCGGGCCGCGGAGCCAGTCGGTCCCCAGGCCTTCGAGGGCGGGTGCCATTGCGGCGCCATCGAATACACCTATATCACGACCCTGCCGGTACGCCGCTGGCCGATCCGCCTCTGTCAGTGCGGGTTCTGCCGGGGACACGGCGTGAGGGCCACGTCGGACCCGGCCGGTGAGCTGCAGTTCCGCTTTGCGCGCCCCGAGTTCCTCCGCCGGTACCGGTTTGCATTGCGCACCGCCGATTTCCTGATCTGCAAGGAGTGCGGTACCTACGTGGCTGCGGTGCTGCTGTCTGGTCGCGGAGCCCAGGCCGCCATCAACGTGAACACTCTCCGCGCCGTGCCCGGCGGCCTGCACGCCGGGAAGCCGGTCAGTCACGACAGCGAATCCGGCGAGACCCGCCGTGCCCGGCGCGTGCAAACCTGGACACCCGTGGTCGGCCCCGTCTGAGTGGGTGCCGAGGCTTCACCCCGAATGAGTGTCCGCAACCTGCCCGCCGCCTACCAGCTGGAAGCGTCCATCCTGAAGGAAATCCAGCGCAGCTTCGCGGCCGAGCACCGGGACTACGTGACCACCAAACTCGCCAACACGGGCCTGCCGATGGGCGCCGTCGCCCCGCCCCCCCGGGTGCACGCCGCCATCCTCTTGCTGGCGAAAGGCAATCTCGCGAAGTTCGACGAGGCCCTGGCGGGCGCCTGCGCCGACTGGCGCGACACTCTTGCGGCCGCCGGCCTGGGCAATCAGAACTGGAAGCTCGTTCTCGACAAGCGGGGCATCGACTGCAGCGGCTGGCCCTCGGGCCCGGCCGGCCCGACGGGGTAGCAGAGAGGCACCGGGTTTGCATCCTTGCATCTTGCGCGGCATCGCCACGCAAGATGCAA
>JBDSWH010000200.1:0-4469 GCA_039926785.1 Gammaproteobacteria bacterium | reverse complement strand
TCCTTCAAGGTCGCCGATGCGCGCATTACCTACGCGGGCAAGGGCGCCCTTGCCGATTCAAACAGCCCCGGATTCCTGGCCCGCTTCTTCTTGAAGCTGTGGCCGCTTTAACGCTGACCTGGACGAGGACGACCGACAGCATGCGCAAGCAACGCGAACAGATTCGCAGGCATACCCTTTTCCTGCTGGCCGGGGGCATGCTCGCGCTGGCCCTGCAGATGGCGCCGGCACGGGCGGACCGGATCAAGGACCTGGCCACCGTGGCCGGCGTCCGGCAGAACCAGCTCGTGGGCTATGGCCTGGTGATCGGTCTGGACGGCACGGGTGACCAGACAACCCAGGCCCCGTTCACCACCCAGACCCTGGTCAACATGCTGGAGCGCCTCGGCGTCACGATCCCGCCCGGCACCACCATCCAGCTGAAAAACGTCGCGGCGGTGGCCGTGCACGCGGACTTGCCCGCCTTCGCCAAGGCCGGCCAGACCATCGACATCACGGTGTCGTCGATCGCCAACGCGAAGAGCCTGCGCGGCGGCACGCTGCTGATCACCCCCCTGAAGGGCCTCGACGGCCAGGTCTACGCGATGGCGCAGGGCAACCTCGCCGTCGGCGGCCTCGGGCTTTCCGGCGAGGACGGCTCCAAGATCTCGATCAACGTGCCCAGCGTCGGGCGGATCCCGAACGGCGCCACGGTGGAGCGCGAGGTGGCCACGGTCATCGGCGACGCCGACCTGCTGACGCTGAACCTCCACCGCCCGGACTTCACCACGTCGACGCGCCTCGCCGAAACCATCAATAACCTTCTCGGTGCAGGTGCGGCCGAGGCGCGGGACCCCATGTCGATCCAGGTCCGGGCTCCGGCCACCCAGGCCGCTCGCATCTCCCTGATCTCGACGCTCGAGAACCTGGAGGTCAATCCGGGTGAGGCGGCCGCCCGCGTGATCATCAACTCGCGGACGGGCACCGTCGTCATCAATTCCAGCGTCCACGTTTCGCCAGCGGCCGTGTCCCACGGTTCGCTGGTGGTGTCGATCACCGAGGACTTCGACGTCAGCCAGCCACAGCCCTTCAGCGAGAATGGCGATACGGTGGTGACACCCGACTCCAACATCAGCGTCTCCCAGGGCGAGAACCGGATGTTCCTCTTCAAGCCGGGTGTGGAACTGAATGACATCGTGCAGGCCGTGAACCAGGTCGGCGCCGCGCCGGGCGACCTCGTCGCCATCCTGGAGGCGCTGCGCGAGGCTGGCGCCCTGCGGGCTGAGCTGATCGTGATCTGACCGGACTGGTCATGACTGCAAAGATTAATACATACAATGACTTCCAGGGTCTTTCTCAGCTTCGTACTGAAGCCGGTGCCCGGTCCCCGGAAGCTACGCGCGAGGCCGCGCGCCAGTTCGAGGCCCTGTTCGTCCAGATGATGCTGAAGAGCATGCGGGACGCCAATGCCGTGCTCGGCGAACAGCGGGACACGACCTACGAGGAAATGTTCGACAAGCAAATCGCCATGGAGATGAGCCAGGGCAAGGGCCTCGGCATGGGCGACCTGATGGTGCGCCAGCTCGGCGCCCTCAATGGTACCGGCCCTGATGACACCGCAGCCGCGCCGGCGACCGGCGGGGCACTGCCACTCGCGCTGCTGCTCCAGCGCCTGCCCGCTGCCGGACGCGCCGCCCTCGCGGAGCTGCCGGACGGTGTAGCCCCGGAGATCACGGCCCCCGATCCGTCCGGCCTCCAGAGCCGGCTGAACATCAACCTGCCGATGCCGGCAATCGCCAGCACGAACCGCAACGACTTCCGGCCCGGGAGCCGCGAGGACTTCGTGCGTGAAGTCTGGCCGCTGGCGGTGCGGGCGGGCGAGAAACTGGGCGTGAACCCGCGCGCGATCGTCGCCCAGGCGGCGCTCGAGACGGGCTGGGGCAGCCGCCAGATTCGGGACGATGCGGGCGTCAGCGGCAACAACCTGTTCGGCATCAAGGCCGACTCCGGCTGGAACGGCGAGCGGGTTACCGTAACAACCCTCGAGTACGACGGTGATTTACCAAAACCCCAGCGCGCGCAATTTCGTGCGTACCCCGATCTGGCCGCCGGGTTCGAGGATTATGTCCGCTTCCTGCAGGGCAATCCGCGCTACAGCGACGCGCTCCGATCCGGCGCCAGCAGTGACGTCTACGCGCAGCAATTGCAGTCAGCCGGCTACGCCACGGATCCACGTTATGCAGAAAAGATCCGCAGCATTGTCGCCAGTCCTATCCTGGATCCCGACGGTTAGGCGCTCAAGGACGACTGTGACGTGCCGACCTACCCCTGACTCCGGGGTGAAACAGCACACCACGGAGAGGTAACAGAACATGAGTGGAACGATTGCAAACGGCCTCTCGGCGCTGCTGGCTGCCCAACGGGCGCTGCAGACGACGAGCAACAACATCGCCAACGCGAATACCGCGGGCTATGTGCGCCAGCGCGTCGACTTCGTCGAGCAACCGGGCACGCCCCTTGGACGCCTGACGATCGGCGCGGGCGTCGCCGTTGCCGACGTGTCCCGGATCTACGACCAGTTCCTGACGGACAACCTGCGCTCGTCCACGTCACTCGAGCAGCGCTACGCCGCCTTCGGTGCCTTCGCCACGCGTCTTGATACGATCCTCGGCAATCCTGAAACCGGCGTCAGCGCCGCCGTCCAGCGCTTCTTCGACCAGGTCGAGGCCGTGGGCCGTGACCCGACGTCGATAGCCCAGCGCCAGCAGTTGCTGCTCGAGGGTGACAGCCTCGCTACCCGCCTGCAGCAGCTGGACTCGCAATTGAACAGCATTGGCAACGAGGTCAACGGGCGGCTGGAGAATGCCGCCACAACGATCAATCAGCTTGCGGACCAGATCGCGAACACCAATGCCCAGATCATCTCGGCGGGCGGCACGACGGCGAACAGCCTGCTCGACAAGCGCGACGAGTTGCTGAAGGCCCTCGGCGGCCAGATCGACATCACCACTGTCCGGCAGGATGACGGCAGCATCAACGTTCTCGTGGGCAGCGGGCAGTCGCTTGTGCTCGGCAACCGCGCGGCACGTGTAGCCACCATTCCCGACACCTACGACGGCTCCCGCCTCCAACTCGCCGTCGACAATGGTGGCGGCAACCTGCAGAACATTTCCACCAAGGTGAACGGTGGCGTCGCGGGTGGCCTGCTGGCTTTCCGCAATGACGTCCTGGACGGTGCGCGGCGCGACCTGGGCCAGGTGGCGGTCGGTCTTGCCGACGCGTTCAACACCCAGCACCGCCAGGGCATGGACCTGCAGGGCAACCTGGGTACCGACTTCTTCACGACCACCACGCCACTGACCGCCGGCGCCGCCTCCAATACGGGCACGGCGGTGCTGTCGGCCAATATCACGGATGCCAGCAGCCTTGCCAGTCGCGACTACGAATTGCGATTTAACGGTTCAGCGTGGTCAGTAACTGATCGCCAGACCGGTTTCCCCATCCCTGAGACCGGCGCGGGCACGACGGCCAGCCCGCTCGTGTTCGAGGGCCTTTCCGTCACGGCCAGCGGCTCGGCCGCAGCGGGCGACCGGTTCCTGGTGCGGCCACTGGCCAACGCCGTAACCAACTTCGGCGTGGCACTCGGGTCGCCGGCGCAGATCGCGGCCGCCAACCCGCTCGTCTCGCGCACCGCCGTCACCAATACCTCCCAGGCGACCGTGGGGCAGCCACGGGTGACCGACGTGACCGATCCGAAGGTGCGTACGACAGCCACCATCGTGTTCGACTCGCCCACGACGTATTCCGTCTATACCGATCCCGTTGTCGATCTGGTAGGACCGTTCCCCTACACCAGCGGCGGCACCATCAGCTTCGCCGGCTGGAGTGTGCAGGTGAACGGCCAGCCACAGACGGGTGACCGGTTCGTGGTGACGGCCGCGGCGGCCGGCAGCGGCGACAACAGCAACATGCAGGCCCTGGCGTCCGTGTCGACGAATGGCTTCTTCAGCGGGGGGACCCAATCCATCAGCGACCTCGGCGCTGACATCGTGGCAACCGTCGGCTCCACAGCCAACCGCGCCAGCAACGAACTGAAGGTGCAGCAGTCTTTGCGGGAGCAGGCGCAGGTGGACCTGGAAAACGTCTCCGGCGTCAACCTCGACGAGGAGGCGGCCAACATGCTCCGTTACCAACAGGCCTACCTGGCCGCAAGCAAGGTCATCAGCGTCGCTGACGGCCTGTTCCAGAACCTCCTCCAGATCGTGGCACGCTGATCATGCGCATCGCATCAAACGTCTACCAGCTCCAGTGGCTCGCTTCCATCCAGCGGCAACAGGCAGAACTGGCGTCCATCCAGGCACAGGTGAGCAGCGGCAAGCGCATCAGCACCGCGGCCGATGATCCCGCCGGTGCCGCCCAGGGGCTGCTTCTGCAGCAGGGACTGGACCGGCTGGAAAACTTCGGCAGCAACGCCGAAACCGCCCGCCGAC
>JBDSWH010000199.1:0-3123 GCA_039926785.1 Gammaproteobacteria bacterium | reverse complement strand
GATGGCCCCGATCACGCCGTGACCATTGCCCGGCAGATTGGCTATCCGGTAATGCTGAAGGCCAGCGCCGGCGGCGGCGGCAAGGGGATGCGTGTCGTGCGCAACGACGAGGAATGCCGCGACGGCTTCCAGCGGGCGACCAACGAGGCCGTATCGAGCTTCGGCGACGGTCGCGTGTTTGCCGAGAAGTACATCGAGGAACCGCGGCATATCGAGATCCAGGTGCTGGCCGATTCCCACGGCAATACGCTGTACCTCAACGAGCGGGAATGCTCGATCCAGCGGCGTCACCAGAAGGTGATCGAAGAGGCACCCTCCCCCTTCCTCGACGCCAGGACCCGCAAGGCAATGGGCGAGCAGGCCGTGGCACTGGCGAAGGCCGTTGAATACCAGTCGGCAGGGACGGTCGAGTTCATCGTGGACCGGGATCGGAGCTTCTATTTCCTGGAAATGAACACACGCCTCCAGGTTGAACACCCGGTCACCGAGCTGATCACCGGACTGGATCTCGTCGAGCTGATGATCCGGGTGGCGGCCGGGGAAAAGCTGCCGCTGAAACAGAAGGACGTGACGATTGATGGCTGGGCTCTTGAGGCGCGCGTTTATGCCGAAGATCCCTTCCGCAACTTCCTGCCCTCCATCGGCCGCCTCGTGCGCTGCCAGCCCCCAGCCGAATCCGCCCATGTCCGGGTGGACACCGGCATCGAGGAAGGCAGCGACGTCTCCATGTTCTACGACCCCATGATCGCCAAGCTGATCACGAGCGGCCGTACCCGGGACGAAGCCATCGACCGCATGGCCGACGCACTGGACGCTTACCACATCCGCGGGGTGTCCCATAACATCAGCTTCCTGAACGCGCTTGTTTCGCATCCCCGGTTCCGCGAAGGCCGCCTCAGCACCAATTTCATCGCCGACGAGTACCCGAATGGCTTCAGCGCCGCGGACGTTCCCCAGGCGGACCCTGCCTTGCCGCTCGTCATCGCCGCGACGGTCCACCGCCGCTTCATGGATCGGGCCGCCAAGCTTTCGGGCCAGCTGCCAAGCCACGAGCGCCGTGTCGGCAACGACTACGTCGCGGTCATCGGCGACCAACACCACCCGGTCAGCGTCGTGCCCGTGGCGGGCGGTTGCGAGGTTCGCGTTGGCGGCCGGACTCGCCGGGTCAGTACGGCCTGGCAGTTCGGTGAGGCGCTGGTCCGCGCCGACGTGGATGGCCGCGCTGTCTGCTTCCAGCTGGACCGGGTCGGTGTGCGGTACCGCCTCAGCCATCGGGGCGCGCAGACGGACATCCTGGTGTGCGAACCCCGCGCCGCGGGCCTCACGCGACTGATGCTGGCGAAGGTCCCACCGGACCTGTCCAAGTTCCTGCTATCGCCGATGCCCGGGCTGCTCGTCCGGCTCGCCGTAACGTTGGGACAGGAGCTCAAGGCTGGCGAGGAAATCGCCGTGGTCGAGGCTATGAAGATGGAGAACAGCCTGCGCGCCATCGACGACGTGAAAATCACGAAGATTCTCGTGGAGCAGGGCCAGAGCCTTGTGGTCGACCAGCCCATCGTCGAGTTCGGCTGACGTCGTGGAGGCGGCCCCGGCCAAGCAGTCGCCCGTGCAGCTCGCCCGCGAACTGGAGGCCGGGGACCGCCGCGCGTTGGGCCGGGCCATCACGCTGGTTGAATCGAGCCACCCAGCCGACCGGGCGCCGGCCAACCGGCTTCTCGAACTGCTCGCACCGTTATCCGGGCGCTCCATCCGCGTAGGCATCTCGGGCGTGCCCGGCGTGGGCAAATCCACGTTCATTGAGAGCCTGGGGAACCTCGTCATCGACCGGGGCCACAAGGTGGCGGTTCTGGCCGTGGACCCGTCGTCCGCCCTGTCCGGTGGCTCGATCCTGGGCGACAAGACGCGCATGGAGACGTTGTCCCGGCGCCTCGAGGCGTTCATCCGGCCCTCGCCCACCGGCGGTACGCTCGGCGGGGTCACACGGCACACGCGGGAGACCCTGCTGCTGGTCGAGTCCGCCGGATTCGACGTGGTGATCGTCGAGACCGTCGGTGTCGGACAGTCCGAGACGGCCGTCGCGGACATGACGGACCTCTTCCTGCTGCTGCTTCTGCCCGGCGGCGGCGACGAACTGCAGGGTATCAAGCGCGGCATCGTGGAACTGGCCGACGTCATTGTCGTGAACAAGGCCGATCGCGAGATGGCTGCCGCCGCCGATCGAGCCGCCGCCGACTACCGGAGCGCACTGCGTTTCCTGAGGCCCCGCTCCGCCCGCTGGGAGGTGCCTGTCGCCACCTGCTCGGCGCTCGAAGGCCGGGGTCTGGACCACATCTGGTCGCTCATCGGGAAGTTCCGCGCGACCATGACGGAAAGTGGCGACCTCCAGGACAAGCGGTCTGCGCAGGCCCGCCAGTGGCTGTGGAGCGAGACGGCGGAAAACCTGATGTCGCGGCTCCGCCAGGACCCCTCCATCCGTGAACGCCTCCAGGCGCTTGAGGCGGCCGTCAGCGCCGGACAGGTCTCGCCACGAGTCGCGGCCGAACAGCTGGTGGACCGATTCTGGAAGACCGGAGAGAGCAAGTGATCGGACGTCTCAACCATGTGGCGATCGCCGTCCCTGATCTGGCGGCGGCCACTGCGATGTATCGGGACACGCTGGGAGGACGGGTCTCGGACCCGATCGACCTGCCGGACCACGGCGTCACAACAGTCTTCGTGGAGCTGCCCAATACCAAGATCGAGTTGCTGTACCCCCTGGGCGCCGGGTCCCCCATCGCGAAGTTCCTGCAAGCCAATCCGGCCGGCGGCATGCACCACATCTGCTTCGAGGTGACGGATATCCTCGCAGCGCGGGACCGCCTGAAGAAGGCAGGTGCGCGGGTCCTGGGGGATGGGGAGCCGAAGACGGGCGCCCACGGCAAGCCGGTGCTGTTCCTGCATCCGAAGGATTTTTCCGGCGCGCTCGTCGAAATCGAACAGAACTGAGATGGCCTATACAATCTCGACCGCGCTGGCGATCTACTTCGTATTGTGGTGGCTCGTGCTGTTCGTGACGCTGCCGTTCGGCGTCCGCAGCCAGCACGAAGACGGCGGCGGCGCGCCCGGCACCGACCCCGGCGCACC
>JBDSWH010000198.1:0-7047 GCA_039926785.1 Gammaproteobacteria bacterium | reverse complement strand
CCCAAGTGCCGCCAGGCGCATTTGCAGCAGGCGGGTCACCGGACCTGTCGGCCAGGTCCGGAAATCCAGTTGCCGGACAGGCCGGATGCCCGTCAGCGCGTTGGTCACGAAGACCTCCGTTGCAGTGGCAATCACGGCTGGCGGCAGGTCGCCCACCCATACCCCGATTCCCGCGTCGGCGGCCGACTCGAGCACGACCCGGCGCATCACCCCGGCGATCCCGGCCCTGTTGACGGCCGGCGTCAGGAGTCGATCGCCGGAGACGAGGAACAGGTTGCTCGAGGTCCCTCCAGTGACCCACCCTTCCGTGCTCGTCATGAGCCCTTCGGCCACGGTTGGCTGGGACCACTCTGCGCGGGCCAGTATCTGCTCCAGCCGGCCGAGGGTTTTCAGGCCGCCGGTTGCCGGATTCGCCGAAGTCATCGTCGCACACCACCGGACCTCGACGGGCTGCGCCGGTCGGTGCTCACTGGCCACTATCCCCCACGCCAGCGTGGGCTCCGGCACGGCCGGCAGGCGGTAGCCCCGCTCGCCGGGACCGCGCGTCAAAATGACCTTGAGCACACCGTGGTGGACTTCCCTGGCCGCCGCCACGAGGCGGGTCTCCAGGTCGGGTCGCCCGGAAAGCTCAAGGCCAAGGCGGCTGCAGCCGTCCAGCAACCGGTCCATGTGCAGCGCCAGGAAACGCGGCCGGCCTTCGCGAATCGCAATGGTTTCGAAGAGTCCGTCGCCGTAGGTGAACCCGCGGTCGGCGAGGTCGACCTGCTGGCCGGGGGCCCCATTGATCCACCAGCGTTGCAAGGCCGCCTACCCTTGGAGCGCCAGCAACAGACCCTTGGCCTTTGCCCGGGTTTCCTCGATCTCCCGGGTCGGGTCGGAATCAGCGACGATGCCACTGCCGGCCGCAAAGGTCAGCGCTTCCCCTTGAAGCACGAAGCTGCGGATCAGGATATTCAGGTCGCAACTGCCATCCCGGTTCAGGTACCCCATTGAGCCCGTGTACGGACCTCGTGGCACGGTTTCCAGTTCACTGATGATCTCCATGCACTTCACCTTGGGGCAGCCCGTAATCGTTCCCCCTGGAAACATGGCACGGACCAGGTCGCCGGGAGAGACGTCCGGCCGCAACTGACCGCGCACGTTCGAGACGATGTGATGCACGTGCGCATAGGACTCTACGACCATGAATTCATCGACACTCACAGTGCCTGGCAGGCTGACCCGCCCGAGGTCATTCCGTTCCAGGTCAATGAGCATGATGTGCTCGGCACGCTCCTTCGGGTTCGCAAGGAGGTCCTGTCGCCTCGCCTCTTCCAACTGTGGATCATCGGCCGTCGGGCGTGTGCCGGCAATGGGCCGCGTCTCCACCACGCCGCCGCGGCTGCGAACCAGGCGTTCCGGCGACGAGGAGATCAGAGCCCAGTCTCCGAGAGCGGCGATTCCGGCGTACGGGGCAGGGTTTGACTTCCGCAGACGGCGATAGATATCGGCCGGCCGGATTCCGGGGTGGACCGTTGCACTCCACTGGCGCGCCAGATTCACCTGATACACATCGCCACGGGCGATCTTTCGGCGAATGCTGTCGACGCCTGACAGAAACGCGGCGGCATCCGGCTCGGCAATCCCCGCCACCACGGACTCATCCGCCCGCGAGGCGGGATCTGGGGCGTGGCAGCGTCGGATGTCTTCTTTCAGCTGGTCTACCGCCTGCCCGGGCGACTCCTCCGCAACAATCCAGGCCAGTCCGCTGTGCCGGCTGCGGAGCAAGGCAACCGGAATGCGCGTCGCGAACGCTACGGGTCCCGGCGGCGGTTCTGGCGTGCAAACGCTCGGTTCGATCTGCCGGACGAGGTCGTAACCCAGGAAAAGAAACCAGCCGCCATGGAACGGCAGCCGGACGTTGGTGACTGCCGGTTGGCGAAGCTGTCGCCACCAGGCGTCCAGTCCAGCCAGGAAGTCGTGGCCGGCCCCATCCGCACCCACGCCCTGCAGCCGGAACGAGGCATCGAGGCGGAGGGACTCACCGGGGAATGCAAACAGGATGTCGAAGGGTTCGTCCGTACCTCGTTGCCGGCGATCGGTGGCGACGCTCTCGAGCAGGAAGGGATAACGCGCCGGGTTGCCGGCATGCAGGTCGAGCAGGTCAAAGCCCGCTGGCAACGTCACCGCTTCTGGAGTCATGGCCGCGGGATGGGCCATCGGCCGAAAGTCAGATCCGTCGGAAGATGAGGCTGCCGTTAGTACCCCCAAACCCGAACGAATTGCTGAGGACGCTGTTGATCGTCATGCGCCGGGCCGTGTTGGGGACGTAGTCCAGATCGCATTCCTCGTCGGGCGAGGCGAGATTGGCCGTTGGCGGGGCGACCCGGTCGCGGATGGCGAGAATGCTGAACACAGCCTCGACAGCCCCGGCTGCACCCAACAGGTGTCCGGTCGTGGACTTGGTGGAGCTGACGGCCAGCTTGCCGGCATGGGCGCCGAAAGTCCCCTTGATCGCCCGGGTTTCCGCGACGTCTCCGAGCGGCGTGGACGTTCCGTGCGCATTGATGTAATCGATCTGGTCGGGATTGATGCCGGCATCCCTGAGCGCCGCGACCATGCAGGCCTGCGCGCCCTCGCCGTGATCGGGAGGTGCCGTGATGTGGTACGCGTCGGCACTCATTCCGAATCCGACGACCTCCGCAAATATCTGTGCGCCGCGCTTTCGCGCGGCCTCGAACTCTTCCAGCACCAGGCACGCGGCGCCGTCGCTCAGAACAAACCCGTCCCGGTCCTTGTCCCAAGGGCGACTGGCTGCCACAGGATCGTCGTTGCGCTGGGACAAGGCTCGCGCCGCGCAGAAGCCGCCGAGGCCAAGTGGCGTAATGCCATGCTCGGCACCGCCGGCCAGCATGACATCTGCATCCCCGTGCGCGATCAGGCGGGCAGCCATCCCAATGCAGTGGGTCGCCGTCGTGCAGGCACTCACCAGGGCGATATTGGGGCCCCGATAGCCGTGCTGGATGGAAACATGGCCGGACACCATGTTGATGATGCTGGCAGGCACAAAGAACGGGGAAATCTTGCGGGGACCGCCCTCCTGGAGGCGCTGGTGATTGGCCTCGATCGTACCGATGCCGCCAATGCCCGACCCCATCGCCACGCCGATCCGGTCCAGGCCGTGGCCGCTGTCAGGAAGTCCCGCCTGCGCAATGGCCTGGGATGCCGCGGCGATCCCGAAGTGCATGAACGGGTCCATCTTCTTGAGTTCTTTTGCCGGCACGTACTGGCTGGCATCGAAATCCCGGATGCTGCCGCCAAAGCGTGTGGAGAACTGACTGACGTCGAAGTCGGTAATGGGGCCGATGCCGGAACGCCCGGCGACGACCTGGCTCCAGGCCGCCTCCAGGTCATTTCCCACCGGGGAGATGATCCCCATGCCGGTGACGACGACGCGTCTCGTGGACATCCGTGGCTGTGCCGGGTGGGCGCCCGTGATCAGGAAGCCGCGGCTCGCTGGGTGATGTAGTCGATGGCTTGCTGAACCGTCTTGATCTTTTCCGCGTCCTCATCCGGAATTTCGGTTTCGAACTCTTCCTCGAGCGCCATGACCAGCTCGACCGTATCCAGGGAATCGGCGCCGAGGTCATCGACGAAAGAAGCCTGATTGGTGACTTCCTCTTCCTTTACGCCAAGTTGCTCGGCGACGATGCTCTTGACCTGTGCCTCAATGCTGCTCATGTGTGCTATTTCCTCTTCGTGAGACCGACCAGGCAGATGAGCCGATCCGCGAAAATCACAGATCGCACCCCCTGACCGG
Source organism: Gammaproteobacteria bacterium (assembly GCA_039926785.1). Taxonomy (GTDB): domain Bacteria; phylum Pseudomonadota; class Gammaproteobacteria; order Steroidobacterales; genus SHZI01. Next base: position 3,248 of record JBDSWH010000198.1, on the reverse strand, counting down.
CGGCTATTCTAAGTTAAGCGTCCCGGCCAATCTAGCAGTGCAAAAAACCCCCGGTTTGAGCGCGAATGCGGCTGTGCCACCGCCCTAGACCATCAATAGTCCGCCGTTCACGTGAATGGTTTCGCCTGTCACGTACGCACCGGCCCGTGACGCAAGGAAAAGCACGACGCCGGCCACATCGTCGACCGTGCCCAATCGCTGCAGCGGAATCTGCGCCGCCAATCGGTCCCGCTGCTCTTCCGGCAGGGCTTCCGTCATATCAGTCTGAATGAAGCCCGGAGCAACCACGTTCACCGTGATGCCCCGGCTCCCGACCTCCCGTGCCAGGGATTTTGAGAAGCCCACCATGCCGGCCTTGGCTGCGGCGTAGTTCGCCTGGCCCGCATTGCCCATGGCCCCGATCACCGACGATATGTTGATGATCCGACCATGGCGCAGCTTGAGCATGCCGCGCACGAACGCCTTGCTGGTGAGAAAGACGGAGGACAGATTGGTCGCCAGGACGGCATCCCACTCCTCATCCTTCATGCGCAGGAGAAGGTTGTCCCGGGTGATCCCGGCATTGTTCACGAGAATCGACACTGGTCCCTCGCGAGTCTCCAGATCCTTGCCCACCGCAGCCACGGACGCCGCGGACGATGCATCGAGCACCAGGCCGCGTCCCGTAATGCCCCCTGCGGCGAACCGCGCGCAAATGGCCGCAGCGCCCGCCTCGGTCGTCGCTGTGCCGATGACCGTGGCGCCGGCCTTGCCAAGCGCAGTGGCAATTGCTGCGCCAATCCCTCGCGAGGCGCCCGTCACCAGCGCAATCTCGCCGGTGAGTGCGAGCAGATTGTTTTCATCCGACATCAGGCTGTGTCCTCCGTCGGCCGTAGAGGTACTCGGCCGCCACATAAATCAGTCCGCCGATGGCGCCCCACAGATGAGCGTCCGTGACGACTGCCGAGCCCACGGTTTCCGCCGAGAATGGCATGGCACCGTTGAACTGCTCCCAAACCAGCTTAGCGGACCAGAGCGCCACCAGCACCCAGCCCACTCGATCGCCCTGCCGGATCCAGTCGATGGCCCCAATCATCAACAGGCCGTGCAACGCTCCCGACATGCCGACACACCAGGCGACCTGGGGACTGAAGAAGTACAGCCCGAGGCTGCTGATCAGTGAGCACACGATCTGGGCAATGGCCCAGGCAATCGGTGTCCTGGCGGGATAGAACACCCAGGTCCCGATCAGCAACGCGCCGACGTTGAGCGCCACATGCATCCACCCGAGGTGCACGAAGTTGCCCGTCAGGATCCGCCAGTACTCGCCCGCGCCAATGGCAGCACGGTCGTACCAGAGAGCACGGTGCCATTCCGCCGGCAGCGCCTGAAGTGCGACGAGCATCACAGCAAAGCCGGTCGCCCAGACGAGAGAGGACGATTCCAGCCTTGGAGAAAGCGTTATTTGTCCGACGCTTAGAGTCACTTGGTGAAATCTGCTTGAAAACTGCTGACAAGGCCTGGCGGGTGGCAGATAATCCCTGCGGGCTGTCTGCCGCTTCGGGTTGCGGCGGATCATCGCAGAATCGCAGGGTCAATTCATGATGTTCGCGAACACGTCGTTCCGGGCCGTACGCGGCTTTACGCTCATCGAAATCATGGTCGTCGTGGTGATCCTCGGCATCCTCGCCGCGCTGATCGCGCCGAACGTCATCAACCGCATCGATGACGCCCAGGGCGCGAAGGTGAAGCAGGACATCCGTGCCATCGAGAGCGCCTTGAAGCTGTACCGGCTCGACCGCTTCCGCTACCCCACCGGGCAGGAGGGTCTTGATGCCCTCGTCACGCCCCCGCAGGACACCTCCCAGAAATGGCCCGAGGGCGGCTACCTGGACCGCATGCCGAAGGACCCCTGGGAGCGCCCCTACGTCTACGAGAATCCGGGCAAGCAGGGAGCATTCGATATCTATTCCCTGGGTCGCGACGGACAACCCGGAGGCGATGGCCCCGATGCCGATGTGGGCAACTGGGAGCTCGACTAGCGGGCACGCGCCCTGCGGCATGAGGACGACCCGGGGCTTTACCCTCCTCGAATTGCTGGTGGTGGTCTTCATCATCGGCATCCTTGCCACAATGTTCACGCTGGCCGTCGGCACCGCTGGCGGCACCGATCGGGAGCTCCGGCGTGAGGCGGAGCGGCTGCAGACCTTGCTCGGCCTGGCCCTGGAAGACGCCAATTTCCAGTCGCGCGACCTCGGCATTCGCCTCTTCCCGGAGCGCTACGAGTTCTCCGTGTTCGACCTCGGCCCGCTGGTAGCGGACGAGTCGGACGACAAGTGGGTAGTCCTGAATGACGAACTGCTCGCTACCCACGAGGTTCCCGCGGTGTTCGAACTCGAACTCGAGATTGAGGGCCGCCTGGTAAACCTGGAGCGCAGTGAGAAGGACGTCGAGAAAATCTACAAGCCCCAGGTCTTCATATTCTCCTCCGGGGACTTCAGTGATGCCTTCAGGATCCGGATACGCAGCAAGGAAGAGGACCGGAGCTACTCCCTGAGCGTCAGCCAGAACGGCGAAGTAACCTTGAAGAAAGACGATGCATAACCGGGTAGCGGCGGCGGGTTTCACCCTGCTGGAATTGCTGGTGGCCCTGGTCATCGTGGCCCTCGGGTTGATGGCAGCCTTCGGTCAGGTCAATCAGGCCGTCACCGTCGCCAGCCGCCTACGGGAAAAGACCTTTGCCCACTGGATTGCGGTAGACCACATCACCCGCATGCGTGTCCTTGACGTGCAGCCGGCGCTTGGCAATTCGTCCGATGAAGTGGACATGGCAGGCGCCCGCTGGGTCTACAAAGTCACTGTCACCAAGTCGGACTATGAGGCGCTCCGCATCGTCGACGTCAGCGTTGCGCTGGCGGACAAGCCAGACACTGTGCTTGAGACCGTCACCGGCATCGTTGGCAAGCCATCGCCCGAGGCCACAGGCGACAAGACTGACTGGAATCCGCTGGAGCCCAAGACGTGAACGCCCGTCGGCGCTCTGGCGGCTTTACCCTGCTCGAACTGCTCGTCGCCATGGGCATTTTTGCCATCATCGGGGCGATGGCGCTCGGCGGGCTCAATGCCATCGTGGATCAGTCCACGCTCGCCCAGAAGCAAACGACACGACTCGCAGAACTCCAGCGGGCGATCCGGCTGATGACCAACGACCTCGGCGGCCTCCAGCCCCGCATGGTCCGGAACCCGGGCCTCCTCGAGGCGGAGGAACC
>JBDSWH010000197.1:0-2691 GCA_039926785.1 Gammaproteobacteria bacterium | reverse complement strand
AGGAGGTGCCGTTCGTCACCGGCCAGTACACCGACACGGGTGCTTCGGGCGGCAGCAGCTCGGTCAATCCCTTCCAGACTATCCAGCGGGAGCAGGTCGGCCTCACCCTGAAGCTGACGCCCCAGATCAACGAAGGGAACGCCGTGCGACTGAAGGTGGAGCAGGAGATCTCGTCACTGCTACCCAGCGCCCAGGCCGTGGACCTCATTACGTCGAACCGCTCCATCAACACCTCCGTCATCGTGGAGGATGGCGGCACGCTGGTCCTCGGCGGCCTGATTCAGGATGAGGTTTCGGAACGGCAACAGCGCGTACCCATCCTGGGCCGCCTGCCATTGGTGGGCGCCCTCTTCCGCTCGACTGCCACCAGCAAGAAGAAGACCAACCTGATGGTCTTCATCAAGCCGACGATCCTCCGGGACAACGTGCAGGCCGCGTTCGAGACCAACTCCAAGTACAACTACATCCGGGACGAGCAGTTGGGAATCAAGCCCAAGACTCCCCGGCTCATGCCCATGACCCAGCGCCCGGCACTGCCCGAAATGTCCCAGCCGTCCACCTCGTCAACCGTGGACCTGCCTGCCATGGTGTCGCCGCAGTCCGCATCGCCCCAGCCCGCATCACCGGAGCCTCCGGTGATTGACCTGCGAATAAAGCCGGAGCCAGCGCCGTGAACCCAGCGGCCCCCGTGGTCCTCGACGACGAACCGGCGGAGGTGCGGCGGGCGGTACGCGAGCCGGCAGCGGCGTCGCAGTTGCCGCCGGAGGTACGACGGTACGTGCTGCCTTTTGCCTTTGCCAAGCGCCACGGCGTACTGATCAACGGACTGGTGGACGGACGGCCACTGACCATTGTCCGTTCCGACGCCCGGCTGGCCGCAATCTCTGAAGTGCGGCGCTTTGTCGATGGCGCGATGCGGATGCAGGTCGTCGCCCCGGCCGAGTTCGACCGCCAGTTGCAGCAGACCTACGAGCGCGAATCGAACACCACAATGCAGATGGTCGACGGCCTCGGCGAGGACACCGACCTCTTCCGGGTTGCGCAGGAACTTCCTGAACCCTCCGACCTGCTCGAGAGTGACGACGAGGCGCCGATCATTCGCCTCATCAATGCGCTCCTGACCTCGGCGGTCAAGGACAACGCCTCAGACATCCACATCGAACCCTTCGAGAACCGCCTCGTCGTGCGGTTCCGGGTCGACGGCGTGCTGCGGGAGGTGCTGCAGTCACGGCGGGCCGTGGCGCCACTGGTCGTGTCCCGCATCAAAGTCATGTCGAAGCTCGACATCGCCGAGAAGCGCCTGCCCCAGGACGGTCGGTTCTCATTGCGCATCGCCGGCAGGGCGGTCGATGTGCGCGTGTCGACCATGCCGTCCGGCCACGGCGAGCGGGTGGTGCTGCGGCTCCTGGACAAGCATGCGGGCCGACTGGAACTCGAGGGACTGGGCATGGACCCGGCCACGCGGGGGGTGATCGACGAGCTCATCCACAAGCCTCACGGCATCATTCTCGTCACCGGCCCCACCGGTTCCGGCAAGACGACGACGCTTTACGCGGCGCTCGAGCGCATCAACGACAACACCCGCAACATCATGACGGTGGAAGACCCGATCGAGTACTACATCGACGGCATCGGCCAGTCCCAGGTCAACACGAAAGCCGACATGACCTTTGCCCGCGGCTTGCGCGCGATTCTCCGGCAGGATCCGGACGTGGTAATGGTCGGCGAGATCCGCGACCTGGAAACGGCGGAGATCGCCGTCCAGGCGAGCCTCACCGGCCACCTGGTCCTTTCCACGCTCCACACCAACACGGCGGTCGGCGCCGTCACGCGGCTGCGGGACATGGGCGTCGAACCGTTCCTGCTGTCCTCCAGTCTTATCGGGGTACTGGCCCAGCGGCTGGTGCGCGTCATCGACCCGGCCACCAAGGTGGCCTATACGGCTCGTGAGTACGAGTGCAAGACGCTGGGCGTCGATCCGGCTCATCCGCCGGCGCTGTATCGCGCCGACGAGGAGGCCATGCAGGCGGGTGCCGTCGGCTATCGTGGCCGCACCGGCATCTACGAGCTTGTGACGATCGATGACGAATTCCGCACGATGATCCACGACGGCGCGGCCGAGCATGACCTGGAACGCTACGCCCGGACACGCAGTCCAAGCATCCGCGATGACGGACTCCGGAAGGCGCTCGCCGGTGCCACGACACTCGAAGAGGTCCTGCGCGTCACCCGCTCCGACTGATGGGAGCGTTCGAATACACGGCAGTCGATGCCGGCGGCAAGGAACGCAAAGGCATCCTCGAGGGGGACACGGCACGACAGGTTCGCCAGCTGCTGCGCGAGCGCCAATTACTGCCCCTCGCAGTCACCGAGATCGCGGAGCGCGAAGCCACGCGCCAGCAGTCCTTCACGCTGCGGCCGACCATGTCTGCCAACGACCTGGCCCTCGTTACCCGGCAGCTGGCCACGCTGGTCCAGTCCTCACTGCCGCTGGAAGAAGCCCTCCTCGCCGTGTCCGAACAGACCGAGTCGACGCGCGTGAAGAGTGTCCTGATCGGGGTGCGCTCCAAGGTCATGGAAGGCCACACGCTGGCCGATGGCTTTGCGGATTTCCCCAAGGCGTTTCCGGAAATCTACCGGGCCACCGTTTCGGCTGGCGAACAGTCGGGCCACCTGGACGCCGTACTGGAG
>JBDSWH010000196.1:0-3472 GCA_039926785.1 Gammaproteobacteria bacterium | reverse complement strand
GGCGTCGCCCTCGTTCGCGGCGCCGATATAGCGCAGCGCCGTCGAGCCAATCGTGTAGTTGATGAACGGCGTCAGGTACGAACACGGAACGCCGGTGTAGAGACCGAATCCCCGGGCGCGAGCCGCCGAGATGAACTCCTCTGCTGCGATCATGGCTGTGCGGTGCGACCCCGGTCAGGCGAAGCTGCCCGCCGCGACCACATCCTCCAGGCTGTCCACGTCGAGCCAGTGGCCGGTGGTGTAGAGCACGCGCACGCGCTCGCCCCGCTCGACCAGGCTTGACAGCAGGTGGTGCAGCTTGGCCAGGCGGTTCGCCGGGTCGGCCACGAGCTCCGACACGGCCGTCCGGACCCGCGGCAGCGCGGCCGCGGAGACGCGCAGGAACCCCATCCACTCACCGTGAATGCGGTCCTCGGGAAGATCCTCCGCCGCCCGCTCGAGAAAGGCCGGCTGGTAGAAGTTGCGCCGCGAATGGGGCTGGCTACAGGTCACATAGTCGGCGGCGCGGCCCCGATTCACCGACTCCCGCCATTCCGTGTCCACCACGATCGCGAGCTCGTCGTCACTCTCCCGGAGCGCGTCGAGGATGTAGCGGTTGAAGATGACGTCTCCGTAAGACACGTAGAGGTCCATGCTGTCGTCCCGGTCCGTGTCCAGCGCCATTGCCAGGGACACGAGCTCGCTGGTGTCCTCATAGTCCGGGTTGTCGGTGTACGTCAGGGCCGGCAGGTCAACCGCGTCAGGCAGGTAGCCGCGGACGACGTTGATGCGCTTGATGCCTGCGGCGTTGTAGGCCGCGACGATGTGGGATAGCAGCGGCCGGCCCCGGACCTTGACCATCGTTTTCGGTCGCAGCTCGGTAAGTTCTCCCAGCGCGGAGCCGCGGGATGCGGCCAGGATCACGGCACGGGACCGCGCCTGCTGGCGGGGAAGGTAGCGCTCCTCGGCCTCCTGCAGCTCCAATGCGCCCTGGAGCCGGAACAGCTCCTTCACCGGAGCGATCCGATCCTCGACGGATTGCAGGTTCTGGTCCTGGTATATGGTGCGGGCGGTCTCCTGCATGGCAACCACCGCCGAACGCAGCAGGTGATTGGCCCAGATCGCAATCGAGAAGCCCGCCTCGCGGAACACGTCAGTGGGGGTCCCGTGATATTTCGTGGGAACGATGACGACCGGCGAGCGGCCTGCCCATTCCTTCTGGAAGGCCAGCACCTCCGTCGGGCGACTCAGCGCACTGTGGATCAGGATGCCGTCCGAACCGGCGGCGTGATACGCCTCGGCCCGGCGGAGCGCCTCCCCAAGGCCCCAGCCCGCAATAAACGCCTCGACACGCGTGATGATGGCGAAGTCGTCATCCGACTGGGCATCCTTGCCGGCCTTGATGCGGCTGCAGAACTCGTCCACGTCGGCCAGCTGCTGCTTGTCACCGTCGATGAAGCTGTTGGTCTTGGGATACAGCTTGTCCTCGATGCAGACCGCGGCAATACCCCGCTGCTCCAGCTTGCGCACGAGCCGACGGACATTGTTGAAATTGCCGTAGCCCGTGTCGCCATCAAGCAGGATGGGAATGCTGGTGGCATCCGCCATGAACTCCAGCATTTCGAGAACCTGCGTCCAGCTCGCCTCATTGGAGTCGCGGACGCCGTACTGGGCGGACATGCAGAGGCCGCCGGCCCAGATGCCGCGGAAACCCGTTTCCTCCACGATCTTGGCCGTGATTCCGTTGTGGGCTTCCAGCAGGAATTCGAGTTCCTTGCTGGCCAGCAATTGCCTGAAGCGAGTGGTCTTCCGCACGCTCATACGCGGTAGCGGTATTCCTTGCCCGCCTCCCGCTCCACGTCGGGCGGATAGTCCTTGCGCTTGTCGGCGTAGTACTGGCGGAGGTGGTCCCCTTCCGAAGCCCGGTTGTAGGTGTAGTAGAGGACGCGCCGCTGGTCCGCGGTGTGATTGGGTCCCGAGCGGTGGGGCACGAAGGAGTCGAAGAACACGGCGTCGCCAGGCTCCGCCTCGATGGCGACCCAGTCGATCCCCGCCAGTTGTACGGGGGTCAGCGGTTCCCACTCCGCGCCAATCAGACGCTGGCCGCGAAAATTGGCGGCAAGTTCCAGGCAGCCGTTGGCCCGGGTACTCCGGTCAATGGTCACCAAAGCGGTAACATGGAGGCCTGCATACCGCGACCATCCGGCCTGCACGTCCTGGTGAGGATCGAAACCGCCACCACCCGGCTGCTTGAAGTTGATCTTGTCCTTGAACAGCACCGCCGGCTGGCCGAAGAGCTGACTGCAGGCCCCGGTGAGCAGGGCCGAGGCGGCCAGCTCGCGGAAACCGGCGTGAAACGGCAAGACGTCCTCGAGCCGGTTCAGCAAGCGTTGCCCGGACGGGTCCTGCTCGAAGTACTTCATCCACTTGCCGGGCGTCTCCGGCCACGCCTGGACATCATCTGTCCAGCCGCGGATCAAATTGAGGTGAGCGCCGTCGACCAATCCCGCCACGACAGCAAAGCCGTGGCGCCGGAACTCGGCGATCTGCCCCGCAGAAAGCGGGCCGGCGACCGGCGCCGGCGAAATCTGTGCACTCACTGGACTGAAGCCCCCGGGCCACCCGGTTCGGCGGCCTGCTGCGACAAGGGCGGGAATTGTACCGGACCGCGGGAACGCAAAAAGAAACGGCGCGAGGCTCGGGGGGGGAGCACTCGCGCCGCGTAGTGCCTGGAACCGGGGGGAACGGCGCCAGGTTTTGGGGACTGGCGAGCCTAGCGCGCGGCTGCGGCACCCAGGTTGAGGGCCGCCGGATCCTGGCTCGTGCATTTCAGCGGGGTCTTGTTGTCGATCTGCCAGGTCACGGCCTCACCGTCGCCCCGCAACTCGTGCCGGGAATCACCGAAGCGGAAACCGGCTTTGGCCGGACGGGCGACCAACTTGACCGCCGGCCGGTCCGTCGCAGTGACCTCCACGGCGCTGCCGGATTCACGGTACGCGATGGTCAGGTCCTGGCCGGTGTCGCAGGTATAGGCGATCTGGCGCCACTCGCCGGGCTTCGTCTGGTCGGCGAGGACGGGGGACGCGACCAGTACGACAGCGGCGGCGGCAGCCGCGGAAAGAACGTTGAGACTTCGCATGGCCCACTCCTTGTGGAAGTTGATTCCGTAACCTGACTTGATTTCGGATATTTTCCTGAATCGGATGCGAATTGGGTCAATCGTTACAAAGTGTTACAAGTCCTTATACTTGTCGCCATCCCGCAGCATGACGTCCGTCCCGATCACGTCGTTCAGCCGGGGGAAGTCGAACATCCGGTCCAGCATGCCCCGGGTTGTTCCCTCGGCCTGAAGGGTGGCGAGGTAGTTCGTCGCGGCGTGCCCGACGACCCGGACCATGGCGCCGGGATGGATGGCCAGCCGAAAGCCCAGGTCGCCCAGTTCGCCAATAGACAGCAGCGGCGTCTTGCCGCCCTCCACCATGTTGGCCAGCAG
>JBDSWH010000195.1:0-5165 GCA_039926785.1 Gammaproteobacteria bacterium | reverse complement strand
ATGAAGGACGCCGTCAACGTTTCGAACGACAGTCCCGTGCTGCTCGACCGTTTCCTCGACCTCGCCGTCGAAGTGGACGTGGACCTGGTCAGTGACGGCAAGGATGTGCTGATTGGCGGCATCATGGAGCACATCGAGCAGGCCGGAGTGCACTCCGGTGATTCCAGCTGCTCCTTGCCGCCGGCGACGCTCAGCCAGGAAGTCCAGGCCGAACTCATCAGCCAGGTGACAAAGCTGGCGAAGGCCCTGAACGTCGTCGGGCTGATGAACACGCAGTTCGCCATCCAGAATGGCATCATCTACTTGCTGGAAGTGAATCCGCGCGCATCGCGCACGGTGCCCTTCGTGTCCAAGGCCATCGGCCTGCCGCTGGCCAAGGTCGCTGCAAAGACCATGGTCAACATCTCCCTGGCGGAGCAAGGTGCCACGGTCCAGCGCATCCCGGAGTTCTACTCCGTGAAGGAAGCGGTGTTTCCCTTCGTGAAGTTCCCGGAGGCCGACCCGATCCTCGGGCCCGAGATGAAGTCCACGGGTGAGGTCATGGGCACTGGCCGCACATTTGCCGAGGCCTACGCCAAGGCGCAGATTGCGTCGGGGGTCACCCTGCCGCGCCGGGGCACGGCGTTCCTGTCGGTCCGGGATCGCGACAAGCCCGCCGCGGTCAAGGTTGCGCAGCTGCTGGTCGACAAGGGCTTCGATATCGTGGCGACCGGTGGCACCGCTGTGGTGCTCGCCAAGGCCGGCGTACAGTGCAGGCGCGTCAACAAGGTTCGTGAGGGTCGTCCGCACATCGTGGACATGATCAAGAACGAGGAAATCAGCCTCATCATCAATACGACCGAAGGCAAGCAGGCGATCCGGGAGTCCCGCTCGATCCGGAGTGCGGCCGTACACCGGAAAGTGACGTACTACACGACGATGCCTGCGGCGCTTGCCACGACCTATGCGCTAGACCATCTCGATGGCGGCAGCGTGAACCGGCTGCAGGACCTGCATGCCGGCGTGGTCCAGTGAGGAGAGGCTGCCAGTGAAAAAGTTTCCACTGACGATTCGCGGCTCCGAGAAGATGCGTGACGAGATCCGGACCCTGAAGTCCGAGGCCCGGCCGCGAGTGATCCAGGCGATCGCCGAAGCCAGGGCCCACGGGGACCTCAAGGAAAACGCCGAGTATCACGCTGCCAAGGAGGAGCAGGGCTTCATCGAGGGCCGGATCCGCGAGCTGGAGATGCAGCTGTCGAATGCAGAAGTCATCGACGTCTCGCGGCTTGTGGGCAACAAGAAGGTGTTGTTCGGCGCTACGGTCAGCCTGGTCGACGAGGCAGATGGGAAGGCCAGCCGCTATCAGATCGTCGGCGAGTACGAGGCCGATATGAAGCAGGGCCTGATTTCCATCACGTCGCCGCTGGCCCGGGCGCTGATCGGCAAGGTGGAAGGTGATGTGGCGTCCTTCGTCGTGCCGGGCGGCGAGAAGAACATCGAGATCATGCGGGTCGAGTACGCCTGACTACCCGCTGGGATTATCAGTCTGCCGGATCTAGTCGCCCGGAAAGACCAGCCGGGCGCCGGCAGGACGGGGCCGGTAGAGCACGGCGACATTGCCGATCCGCGAGATCAGAACCGCGCCAGTGCGGTCCACGACCGTCCCGATGGCGATATTGCGGTCCGCCCGGGTGGCCGCGGTCACTTTCAGCTTGATGAGTTCATGATGCGCCAGTACGGTTTCAAATTCGGCCAGGAACGCGTCGGTGACCCCCGAAGTGCCGAGCCGGGCCACCGGGCGCAATCCATGGGCGAGGCCGCGGAGGTGCTTGCGCTGTTTCTCCGTCACGCTTGTGTCGGGCCCGGCCATGGGCGGCGAGTATAGCGATGAGCAGCAAATCATCCAGCGCCCGATGGAAGGCCCGGCAGGCGCGCGATCCTTTTGTAAAGCGGGCCCACGCGGAAGGCTGGCGTTCCCGGGCGGTCTTCAAGCTGTCAGAGCTGCAGGGGAAAGAGCGGCTTTTCAGGCCGGGCAATCTCGTTATCGATCTTGGCGCCGCTCCTGGCGCCTGGAGCCAGTTTGCCGCGGGTGTCGTCGGGCCTGCAGGGCGCGTCCTGGCGGTGGACCTGCTGCCCATGGCGCCGCTGGCAGGCGTTGAGATCCTCCTGGGTGATTTTCGCGAAGAGTCTGTAATGAACGCCCTTCTCGAGCGCCTGGCCGGTACGCCCGTCGACCTTGTGCTGTCCGACATGGCCCCCAATATGAGTGGGACGCGGGTCGTGGATCAGCCACGGGCCATGTATCTGGCGGAGTTGGCTGCCGACTTTGCGAGCCAGGTCCTGCGCCCCGGCGGGAATCTGGTGATAAAGCTGTTCCAGGGCGAGGGTTTCCAGGAGTTTGTCGAAGCGACCCGGAGCCGGTTTGCCTCGGTGCGAATGCGAAAACCGACGGCATCCCGCTCCGGAAACCGGGAGACCTATCTGGTAGCCAGAAACTTTCGGTTGTAGTAGGGTCTAAACGCTGGTGGTGCCAGATTTTTGGCGCCCCATTTTCTAGAAGCAGAGGCCAATATCCGTGCTGAATGACCTGGCCAAGAACATCATCCTATGGATCGTCATTGCCATTGTGCTCCTGACGGTCTTCCAGAGCTTTGGCACTGGCAGAGCCCAGTCCGACACCATCGATTACTCCGAATTCCTGGATCTGGTCCAGTCCGGCCAGGTGGACCAGGTGATTTTCGAGGGCGATACGATCAAAGGTGTCAAGACGACGAGCGAACGGTTCACGTCCTTCAGCCCCGAAACCGACAATACCGCCCTGATTGGTGAGCTCAAGAAGAGCAACGTGCGCATCAGTGCCATGGCGCCGAAGACGCCGAGCATCCTGGTGAGCCTCTTCCTCAATTCGTTCCCCGTGCTGCTCCTGATCGGAGTCTGGGTCTATTTCATGCGCCAGATGCAGGGCGGGGCGGGTGGCCGCGGCGCCATGTCCTTCGGGAAGAGTCGTGCACGGTTGCTCGGCGAAGACCAGGTCAAGGTCACGTTCATGGACGTGGCCGGCATTGAGGAGGCCAAGGACGAGGTCTCCGAGATAGTCGAATTCCTGAAGGACCCGGCCAAATTCCAGCGCCTCGGTGGCAAGATCCCGAAGGGCGTGCTCATGGTGGGGTCGCCGGGTACGGGCAAGACGCTGCTGGCCCGCGCGATTGCCGGCGAAGCCAAGGTGCCGTTCTTCACGATTTCGGGTTCGGACTTTGTCGAGATGTTCGTTGGTGTCGGCGCGTCCCGGGTGCGGGACATGTTCGAACAGGCCAAGAAGCACGCGCCCTGCATCATCTTCATCGACGAGATCGATGCGGTGGGCCGGCATCGCGGTGCGGGCCTTGGTGGCGGTCACGACGAGCGTGAGCAGACACTGAACCAGCTCCTCGTGGAGATGGATGGCTTCGAGGGCAATGAGGGCATCATCGTCATCGCCGCCACAAACCGCCCGGACGTGCTCGACCCGGCCTTGCTGCGGCCCGGTCGTTTTGACCGGCAGGTCGTGGTGCCGTTGCCCGATGTGCGCGGACGCGAACAGATTCTCAAGGTGCACATGCGGAAGGTGCCGCTGTCCGACGACGTCAAGCCGTCCATCATCGCCCGGGGCACGCCGGGGTTCTCGGGCGCCGATCTGGCCAATCTCGTCAATGAGGCGGCCCTGTTCGCGGCCCGTGCCAACCGGCGCACGGTCACGATGGAAGAGTTCGAGAAGGCGAAGGACAAGATCATGATGGGCGCCGAGCGGCGTTCCATGGTTATGAACGAAGGCGAGAAAAAGCTCACGGCGTACCACGAGGCTGGTCACGCCATCGTCGGGCTGAGCGTTCCCGACCACGACCCCGTGTACAAGGTTTCAATCATTCCGCGCGGTCGTGCCCTGGGCGTGACCATGTTCCTTCCGGAGGAGGACCGCTACAGCTACAGCAAGCGCCGGCTGAACAGCCAGATTGCAAGCCTTTTTGGTGGCCGCATTGCGGAAGAACTCGTGTTTGGCCGGGACGCGGTCACTACGGGCGCGTCCAACGATATCGAGCGTGCGACGGACATTGCGCGAAACATGGTGACCAAGTGGGGCTTGTCGGACCGCCTCGGTCCGCTGACGTACACCGAGGAGGACGGCGAAGTATTCCTTGGCCGCACAGTCACCCAGCACAAACAGGTGTCCGACGTGACGATCCATGCGATCGACGAGGAAGTCCGCAGGATCATCGACGCCAACTACCAGTTGGCGACGACCGTGCTGAATTCCCATATCGCCCAGTTGCACGCGATGGCCAGTGCCCTGATCAAGTACGAAACGATCGACGACGGGCAGATTCGCGACATCATGGCCGGCCGAGAGCCCCGGCCGCCGGAAGGCTGGGACAACTCGGGGCCGGGAACGCCCTCGAGCGCCTTCGGTGGCAACAAGCCTGCCGGAGAATCAGGTATTGGCGAGCCGGCCAGCCAGCACCGCACCCAGACCTGACGCGGCGAGCCGCATTACGGCGCTTCCGCCTCTCCTCCAGTTCAGGCAGCGACCCGCACCGGGTCGCTGCCTGGTCATGGGGATCCTGAACGTCACTCCAGACTCCTTTTCCGATGGCGGCCGCTACCGGGATGCGCGGCTGGCCGTGGAGCACGGGCTGACTCTGGCGGCTGCAGGCGCCGATCTGATTGACGTGGGCGGCGAGTCGACGCGGCCCGGCGCCGCGTCCCCCGCACTTGAGGAAGAACTCGAGCGGGTGATCCCGGTCGTTGCGGGCCTGCGCGCGGCGTCCGACATCCTGATTTCGGTGGACACCAGTGAGCCGGAGGTCATGACAGCGGCGGTGGCCGCGGGGGCCAATATGCTCAATGACGTCCGCGCGTTTTCGCGGCCCGGGGCCCTGGCGGCTGCGGCGGCCTCCGGTGTCCCCATTTGCGTGATGCACATGCAGGGCACGCCGGCCACCATGCAAAGCGAACCGCGCTACGGCGACGTGGTTCGTGAAGTAGAGGCGTTTCTGCTCGCGCGGGCTGCGGAGTGCGTCGCGGCGGGGATACCACGCGAGTCACTTATACTGGATCCCGGGTTTGGCTTCGGCAAAACCCTCGATCACAAGCTGGCACTGCTGCGCCGCCTGGACGAGTTGGTGGCAACGGGATTCCCGGTGCTGGCAGGA
>JBDSWH010000194.1:0-3418 GCA_039926785.1 Gammaproteobacteria bacterium | reverse complement strand
CCCCGCCATGGCAGGGCCTGTTCCAGGTTGTACCGCCCCTCCACGTAGAAGTAGTTGGGGCGACCCTTGAACCGCTTGTCCGCAAATTCCTGCGGATTGTTGCCAAGGCCGCGCAGTCCAAAGTTCGCCGTCAGGTCGAAGCGGTGGGTCCGGGTCTCCCGGGGCAGGGTGGCGTTCCAGCCCAGCGACCAGTTCAGGTAGCTGATCGGGGTGGCGATGTCGGCGTTGCCCTCCTCGTTGAAGCCGATGACGTCATCGAAATCCTTGTAGTCGACCCCAAGCTGCAGGCTGTGATAGAGCCCCTCTCCGCCCGGCAGCGGCAGGATCGCCCGCATGCCGTACACCTCGCCCTTGCCGACGACACTGACGTCTCCACCCACGGTGGCGATGTCGCTGTCGCTGGACAGGCCATAAAAGGCGAAGGCCTTTCCGGATGCCATCGGCCTCAGCACATAGCTCGCCGCAATGACCTCGGTCTCGGCCGGATTTTCGGGCGCCACCTGATACTGCAGGCCGAAGGAGTGGTCGCGCTGCCAGAGGTTGTCGTAGCGGACCGCTGCCTCCACGCGAGTGTCCGTGGTGTTCGCGGAATTCCGGTTGTTGATCTCCAGCGACCCATTCACAGGCAGCTGGTCCTCGACCTTCACCTCGATCTCCACCGTGCCCTGCTCGGCGCCGGGACGGAGCACCGGCGTCAGCAGCCGGTCGGGGGAACGGACGTTGAGTGCCCGAAGCTGGGCCTGGAAGGCGTCCATGCGTGGAATCGTGCCGGGAGACGCCTCGGGAAGCTGTTCCCGGATCCACCCGTTGCTGAAGTACCGGGAGCCGGTGACCCGGAGGCGGGACACGCGGCCCTCGGTCACGGCAAGGCGCACCAGCCCCTGGTCCACCGCCTGCTCCGGTATATCGACGAACACCGTCGGAAAGCCGGCGTCCCGGTAGGCCTGTTCCAGCGCCGCTCGAGCGGCGTTCACCTCATCAATGGACTTGCCGGGTCCCAGTTGGGGATAGACGGCCTGCTCGATGGCGACGTTGTCGAGGACGGTGTTGCCGTCGACACGGTATTCCCAGACATCGAAGCGAGGTTTATCGCTGGCAGCCACCACTCCGTCCGCCAGCGCGGCGAACGACATCAGGCCGGCGACGGCCAGCAGCGGACGGGCGACTCTGGGGAAAAACGGCATGCTGCCTGCGTTCTCCGGGGGCCAAAAGAGAGCCGGCGCCCCGAGGGGCGCCGGTACGGCGTAACGCGACTGAATACGTCTAGGCGGAAGCGCGGGATCGGCGCCAGGCGCGACGGGCCAGGGGGACCAGCGCGGTACCCAGCAGCCAGGCGGCCGCGGGTGCCGGCACGACCGTCGTGCTGGCCACCGAGATGGCACTGGCGCCCAGGTCGAACTTCAGTCCCAGGTTCGTGATCGGCGCGAAGCCCAGGTTGGCGGAACTGAAGACCACGTTGTACAGGTAGCCGGTGGCATTGCCGGCCACGAGGTTCGAGAAGGCGAAGTCACCGGACTGCCAGCTGTCGTAGAGACCGTCCAGGAAGTTGGGCGAACCCGCCCCGGCCAGGTAGGGGCCGTAACTGGCGTTGGTGCTCGTCGGCGTGGCGTCACCGAGATTCAAGTCCCCAACGAGGCCGTTGAGCGTCGACAACCACAATCCCTTGGCGCTGTTGGCAAGCTGCACGTCCTCGTCGAACGTCGCGCTGGCGGCCGAGGTGAGGTAGTTTCGCACGCTGACTTCGCCAGCAATGATCCCGAAGGTCACGTTGGCGGCGCCGCCAGCGGCACTGATGAAGTTGTTGATCGACGTCGTCAGGGTGTAGCTGTCGCCCGCGGCAATGGCAGCGAGCTGCTTGCCAAGATCCAGGCTGATGGAGTCGCCATTGCCATTGACGAAGGTCGCCACGGCCTCGGAGCCGCCGGCAGTGGCGCCAGTGATGATCGATGCCTGGGCGCTGCCCGTGCCGATCACCAGCAGCATCGAGAGCGCGGATGCCAGCTGTGTCAGTTGTTTGTTCATGAAATCGGTTCCTTGTGAATTTTCTTGGATGGGCCCGGAGGTCCTGGAGACAGGCTAGCCCCCCGAACCGGACGCTTTTGTGACGCTGATATGAAGGAAACGTCATAGTTGCGAATTCCGGTGAGCTCTTACCGGTGAGCTCTTACCGGTGAGCTCTTAAAAGAAGCCAGCGCCCTTTCGGGCGCCGGCCTTTCGCAGGGCAAACAAGGCGTTACGGGAAGACCGGCAGCGGGGCCTTGCAATTGCTGCCGCCAACGCCCACGTTCTTCGTGGTCCAGCCGACCGGGGTGGCCGCACTGTACGGCACGGTCGGTACCGAGAAGTTCGGCAGCGCGTTGATACCGTTCAAGCCCGAGGACACGATCTTCGCCGGGCTGCGCACGTTGCTCAGGAACAGCGTACGGAACTGCGACCGCTGGGTGGTAGTCGCCCGAGCGGTCAGGTCGGCCTTGATGAGCGCGTTCAGTGACGCCACATTGTTGATGACGTCGCTGTTGGAATTGAGCGTCGACTCAGCGTACCAGCGGTACTTGCCGAGGGCCGCCGTTTCCTGGGTCGCCACGATGCCATCGATCGACAACTGGGATGAGCCGGGCTTCGGCGCATTTTCCAGTGAGTTGATGCCGATCGAACGTCCCTGGTCGGCCACCGTCGTCAGGCAGTTCTCCAGGTTGCTCGAGGAACTGTTTTCCACGATGTCATAGTCCACCGGAAAGCCATTGGCCACGTTGTTGTCATCGAAACTCTCGTCCACGAAGGACGCAATCTTCGTGTTACCGCCACAGTAGCTGCTGCCGAGCCACAAGTGGGCCTGACCAGCCTGGGTGCCGGAGGTATTGGTGCGGCGGCAGACCTTGAGGCCTTCCGTGTCGTCACCGGCGAGCGGTGTAACGCCCATCGCCTGCTTGATGTCGGCCACGGACTGGTAGTTGCCGGAGAAGATTCCGGACAGGACCGCGGCGGAGATATTGCCGCCGAGTTCCGTTGCCAGCGTCGCACCGGCCTGGATCGTCCAGGGCAGCTGGTAGACCGGCGCCGCCGTGATCTTGGCGGTCTTTAGTGCCGCCGTTTCCGTGGTCGTGCACTGGGCTGGACCATTTTCCTTGGAGACTTCGCAAACAAAGAGCGGATCCTCGTCCGACAGGCCGAAATCGGGCACGTGGCCGTCGCCGGAACCATCAGGCGCCGTGTAGTCCGCGTCAGCAGTCAGCGTGGCGCAGGTCTGCTGGGTGGCGGGATTGCCATCGTCAGCCGGGCAAGTGCTGCCGTCGATGAACTTGATCGCCTGGGGAATGGCAACGCCGCGGACACCGAACAGCGAACCACCGGCTGAGCGGGAGAAGAAAGCCACCTTCAGTCCGCGGATGGAGGTCGGAACGGAAGGGTCGTTCTTCAG
>JBDSWH010000193.1:0-5498 GCA_039926785.1 Gammaproteobacteria bacterium | reverse complement strand
GGGCCGACTTGGCGAGTGGCGATCGTCGGCCTATAGTTCAGAGCAGTCCCCGTCCGGTAAATAGTCCATGTACATCAATTTCTGGTACCCGCTGACCACAACCGCCGAGCTGACCGACCAGCCCCTTAAAGTGCGGGCGCTTGGCCAGGATTTCGTGGTTTTTCGGGACACGCAGGGCAAGGCCAACTGCCTCGCCAACATCTGTATTCACCGCGGCGGTAACCTGGCCGGTGGCAAGATCAAGGGGGACTGCATCCAGTGCCCCTACCACGGCTGGCAGTTTGACGGCGAAGGCAACTGCCGCAAGATTCCGTCACTCGGCGCCAATGCCACGATTCCCGGCCGTACCCGGATTGACGCCTACCCGGTGGACGAGCGCTACGGCCTGGTGTTTGCCTTCCTGGGCGACCTGCCCGAAGCCGAGCGGCCGCCGATCCTCGCCTGCAAGGAGTGGGAGCGGGAAGGGTGGCGCACGACGCTGCAGCACTTCCAGATCAACGGCTACTACGAGCGGTCGATCGAGAACGGCGTCGACCCGGCTCACAACGAATACGTGCACGACACGCACGGCTTCAGCGGCGAGCGCGAGGAGGAGTACAAGATCGGCGACATGCGTGTCGAGGACGGTGGCATCTGGGGCAAGGGCTTCTGGCACACCTTCCAGGCCCCGCCGCTGCAGGGCGACCTCAAGAAGTACCGTCCGGGTGAAGGCACGCTGGAGGCCGGCACCGGCTACCACGGCACCAATCACGTGTGGACCTACATCCACCCGGGCCCGAACTTCTTCATCCACCAGTACCTGTACGAGCGGCCCATCGACGACCACACCACCCACCTCTACCTGGTCTGCTCCCGCAATTTCTCGCTGGAGCCCAAGTCCGACGCCTATGTCATCGAGCGCAACCAGTACGTGGCCGACCAGGACATCAAGATTATCGAGAACCTGAACCCGCCCATCACGCCCGACAAGAACAACAAGGAGTTCATGGTCCCTTCCGATTCCGTGATCCTGGACTACCGCGCCAAGCAGAAGGAGTGGACCTCCAAGGGCTGGAAGATCGATGTGGAAGCCGTCGAGCGCACGGCCAACCGCATCGCTTACGCAATCCCCAGTCCGGCGCGCCGCCAAACCAAGGGTTGGGTACTCGACGCCATCCCGCTGGTCGATGGTGCGAAATACGCCGAGAAGGGCGAACTGAAGGCAGTCGGCGGGTAATCACGTCTGCTGAACGGATGGCAGACCCAGACAATCGACCCGGGCGACGAAAGTTCCTGAAGGACGCTGCGGTACTGGCGACCTTGGGGCCCCTCATGGAGCGCCTGTCCGCCCAGGAGGCGCCCGCAGCGCCGCCCGCAACCTCCTCGGCGTCCCGGGCCGTATCGGTGCTGATCACCGGCGCCAACCGCGGTATCGGCCTTGAATTTGCCAGGCGCTATGCTGCCCGGGGCTATCGCGTGCTGGCCACCTGCCGGAGCCCGGCGGCAGCGCCGGAGTTGAAGGTCCTGGCGGAAAAATTCCCTCTGGTCACGCTCCATACCCTGGATGTCGTGGACCATGCCGGTATCGATGCCCTGGCGCAGAGTCTCGCCGACCAGCCCATCGACATTCTCCTGAACAACGCCGGCATCGGCGGGGGTGCCGAGAATCAGCTGTTCACCAAACTCAACTACGACAGCTTTGGGGAGGTGATGGCGGTCAATGCGGTCGGCCCCATCAAGGTGTGTGAGGCGTTCCTGAAGCACGTGCAGGCCGGAAACCAGAAGAAGATGATCACGGTGTCCAGCAGCCAGGGTTCGATCGGCAGCGTGGACGCTCCTCGCCTTTACTGGTATCGCTCCAGCAAGGCCGCCGTAAACATGCTCATGGCCAACCTGGCCCTGCAGCTGAAGGGGCGCGGAATCACCATCGGGCTCGTGACGCCCGGCGCCACTGACACGGATTTCATGAAGGGCCTGCCGAAGCGCATGCTCCGGCCCGTGGCCGATGCGGTGACCGACATGCTGCGCGAGATCGACCGCGTCGATATCACCCGGACGGGCCAGTTCGTTGATACCACCGGTGAACGGCTACCCTGGTAACCTTTCGACCAACCTGCTTTCACGCTCAGGAGCTTTCCATGACGACAATCCGCCGCTTCGCCGTTGCCACGCTCGCGTTGCTCGCACTGATGTCCGTTGGCGCCGGCTACGCGGCCGACGATGCAGCCTACGTACCGACGGTCCTCGTCACCGGGGCCAATCGCGGCATCGGCCTCGAACTGGCGCGCGAGTACGCGGCGCGGGGCTGGGCGGTGATCGGCACGGCGCGGAAGCCCGCGGAGGCCAAGGAGCTCAAAGCCCTGGCGGCCGCCAGCAGCGGCAAGGTCGTCGTCGAGGCCCTCGACGTCATGGACCTCGCGTCCATCGACGCACTGGCGAAGAAGTACGAGGGCAAGCCGGTGGACATCCTGTTCAACAATGCCGGGGTTACCGGTGGCGGCGAAAACCAGCAGTTTGCCAAGAACATGCAGTGGGATCTCTTCGATGTGGTGTTTCGCACGAACGTCGTCGGGCCATTGAAGATGGCCGAGGCGTTCTTGCCGAATCTGGTGGCCGGCCAGCAGAAGAAGATCAGCAACGTGTCGAGCAGCCAGGGCTCCATCGGCACCACGAAGACCGGAACTCTCTACATCTACCGTTCCAGCAAGGCGGCGCTGAACATGGTGATGAAGAATCTCGCCAATCAGATGAAGAGCAAGAGTATCTCGGTGGCGCTGATCGATCCGGGTCCCGTGGATACTGACATGATGAAGATGTTGCCAAAGAAGATGCTGCGGCCGGTCGCCACGGCGGGCGCGGATCTGATCCGCATTACCGACCAGCTCACCCTCGAAAACTCCGGCACCTACTGGACCTTCGACGGCACCGTCCTGCCCTGGTAGGAGCGGCTTCAGCCGCGCTAGCGGCCTTGGTAGGAGCGGCTTAAACCGCGATCGCGGCTGGAGCCGCTCCTACAGGACCTAGCCGGGGTACTGCGCGAGGCCCGCCAGCGAGCGCTCCACGCCGGAATCCGCCTTGGCCACGATTTCGCCGGTCTTCAGGCTGAACTTCGCGACCTGGCCGGTGAAGAAATTACCGATCAGCGTCGTGTCGGACTCAATCGACTGCCCCACGGCGGCCCAGCCCGGTCCCGGCAGCAGGTATTCGCGAATCACCTTGCCGCTCTCATCCAGGTGCTCGAGGAAGAAGCCCGCCTTGAAATTCGCCCGGATGTGCAGCAGCTTGCCGTCCCGCGTGTACATGATGGTCATCGCCATGTTGCCGCTGTCGGGCGCGTAAGTGACCAGGTTCGGCAGGGCCTGATTGTTGACCAGGTCCCAGCACCGGATGCTGTCGCTAAGCTCGGAGAGGTACAGGATCGACTTGCCGTCGGGGCGAAGCGCCGCGCCGGTGAGCCCGAGGAAGCCCGGCATGCCGCCGTGCACGGGTGTGGGGAACTCCTTCAGCAGCTTGCCGTCCTGGGTGAACTGGTAGAGCCGGCCATCACCGAAGCGGTCGGTGCCGGGCAGCTTGGGCAGTGTCGTGCCAAGGGAGGTCCCAGGCCGCGTGCGCACCGTGTTGCCAACCAGGTGCTCGCCCAGGTAGATCGTGCCGTCCTTAGCAAAATTGATGTTGGAGAAGGCCCGGTCGGCGAACTTGATGTGGGGCAGCTGCTTGCCTTGGGGGCTGACCCGCACCACCTTGAAACTGTTGCTGTCGAAGGCCCACAGCGTGCCGTCGGGTGCAAAGGCGAGGCCGCCAATCAAGTGGGTGGTGCCCTCGGTCCACAACACACCCTTTTCCTTCAGGTCGCTGTCGTACTGGACGATCCGGCCATCGCCCGAGTGGTCGTCTTCCGGCCGGTTCAGGACGGTGGCTCCGGCGAAGATGTCGCCCTTGGCAAAGGGCTGCATGGTGGAAACGTTGCTCATGGGGAGGCCTCCAGGCCTGGGTTTTTCTTGCCCCCATTCTACAGTGCGGCCACGGGCATGTTGCCCGGCCCGTGGCCGTACCACTATCCTTTACCTATGGAAAAGCCCGCTGAAAGCCAGATCTACAACGTCAACGTCACGGCCCGCACCATCCTGCCGCCTCCGGCGCAGGTGAAGGCCGCTTACCCCCTAAGTCCCGCGCTGGAAGGCTTCATCCTGAAAAGCCGCCGGACTCTCCAGAACATTATCGACGTCCGGGATCCTCGTCTGTTCGTGGTCGTGGGGCCCTGCTCCATTCACGACGTCGCCGCGGCCCTGGACTATGCGAAGCGGCTCAAGGGACTGGCCGATGCGGTCAGCGACACGCTCTTCCTCGTCATGCGGGTCTACTTCGAGAAGCCAAGGACAACCGTCGGCTGGAAGGGCCTGATCAACGACCCGGACATGGACGATTCGTTCCATATCGAGAAGGGCATTGGCGTCGCGCGCAGGCTGTTGCTGGACCTGGCGCAGATCGGGCTGCCGACCGCCACCGAAGCGCTCGACCCCATCATGCCGCAGTACCTGGGAGACCTGATTACCTGGAACGCCATCGGCGCACGCACGACTGAGTCCCAGACCCACCGGGAGATGGCCAGCGGCCTGTCTACACCCGTCGGCTTCAAGAACGGCACTGACGGCTCGTTGACAGTGGCGATCAATGCCCTGAAGTCAGCCCGACAGCCCCATCATTTCCTCGGCATCAACGAGGACGGGCGAACCGCCGTCATGCAGACGCGCGGCAACGCCTACGGCCACGTGGTGCTCCGTGGCGGGTCGGGTCGGCCGAACTACGACTCCGTGAGCGTCGCGCTCTGCGAGCAGGAGCTGCGCAAGGCTGCCCTGCCGGAGCGGATCGTCATCGACTGCAGTCACGGCAACTCCAACAAGGATCCGTCACTGCAGCCCCTGGTCGCGCGCGACTGCATCGAGCAGGTGGTCAACGGCAATCGGTCGATCATTGGCCTGATGCTGGAAAGCAATATTGAAGCCGGTAGTCAGGAAATTCCCGCCGACCGGTCAAAACTCCGCTACGGCGTGTCGGTGACCGACGCCTGCATGGACTGGACCGCTACGGAACGGTCCCTGCGCGAGCTCGCGGTGCTACTGAAGCCAGTCGTCCAGTCCCGCAAGTCAGCCTGAAGGGCCGGGCGGGAGATCGCGTCCGGCCCGCCCAACCGTGACATAACTCACGGACCCCTGGCGGCCCCGGCCGCTACCTTGGCCCTCGTGTCCCGGCGGTCCGTACGGACTGGCCGGCACGCTGGTCCGTGGGCAAGGTTGAATGAACCGCAGTTTTGGCACCCGCATCTTCCTGGTCATCCTTGGCCTCGTCGCCCTGATCCAGTCAGTGACTGTCATCGCGGCACTGGATGCCCTGCGCAACGATGCCATCCAGAAGGCCAATCACGAGCTCGAGGTCGGGCAGCGCGTGTTCGAGCGACTGCTGGCCGAGCGGGCTTCCCAGCTGTCGACGGCGGTCCGCATTCTTGCCAGCGACTACGGATT
>JBDSWH010000192.1:0-6672 GCA_039926785.1 Gammaproteobacteria bacterium | reverse complement strand
CCGGCAGCGGGAGCGGGAGGTGCTCCGCCGCGCCCTGCGCACGGGCCGGGCGAGCAGCCTGCACGGCATGGCCGGAGATCGGGCGCTGGCCGACCTGTTGCGCACCATGCTCGCCGACTGCCCTCTGGGCGAAATCCTGCACGTGGGCTGTGGCTCCGGGCAGGTCCTTGGGCTACTCCTGGCGGACGCGTGCCTTGCCGTGGGCACCGAGCCGTCGGGCCACCTGCGCCAGCTGGCCCGGCTACGTCTCCGACAGGCGGGCCTGCCGCGCTGGACCGTCCGCGAGGCAAAGCCGCACCAACTGCCTTTCGATGCCGACGCCTTCGACGTGGTGATCCTCGAGGACGCACTGGGTAAGGCGTCCGGCAATACTCTGGAGTCCAGCCTGGCCGAGGCGGCGCGGGTGCTCCGCCCCGCCGGGCGCCTGCTGCTTCTGGACCGCATTCTCCCGACGGACAGCATCCTGGCAGCCCGTCTCGCGGCGTTGAATTTTGCCGTCACCCGCCGGCAGTGGTTGCCGGGAAGAGCCCCGGACCGGGCGCTGTTCCTGGCCAGCCGTCCCACAGCGACCCATGCAAGGACCGGTACCGATGACTGAAGCACAGACCCGGCCGACCAAGCCCCCCGTCCAGGTGTCTTTCGAGTTCTTTCCCCCGAAGACGCCGGAGATGGAAGCCACGTTGTGGCAAGCCATCCAGAAGCTGGCGCCGTTGCGACCGCGCTTCGTGTCGGTGACCTACGGTGCGGACGGCTCCACGCGCGACCGGACGCACCGCATCGTGTCGCGCATCGCCGCGGAAACGGGCCTGGTCAGCGCACCTCACCTCACCTGTGTCGGGTCCGACCGGGAGGAGATCCAGTCGATCGCCCGGACTTACCGCGACGAGGGCATCCGGAATATCGTCGCCTTGCGGGGGGACCCGCCCCAGGGCGCGACGCGCTATGAGCCACACCCGGGCGGGTATGCCTATGCCGCGGATCTGGTGCAGGGCCTTAAGAAGGTGGCCGACTTCGACATTTCCGTCGCGGCCTATCCGGAGGGGCACCCGGAGGCGCCGGATTCCGCCTTCGACCTGGACAACCTCAAGCGCAAACTCGACGCGGGCGCGAACCGGGCCATCACCCAGTTCTTCTACGACACGGAGAATTTCCTGCGCTTCCGGGACCGATGCGCGGACCGGGGCATCGTCGCGCCGATCGTGCCCGGCATCCTGCCCATCGCGAAGTTCCGCCAGATGCTGAACTTTGCCAACCGGGCCGGGGCCCGCGTACCCCAGTGGCTGCACGAGCGGTTCGATGGCCTGGACGATGACCCCGACACCCAGCGCATGCTCGGCGCCAGTGTGGCGATCGAGCAGGTGGCAACGCTCCGCAAGCACGGCATCAGCGAGTTCCACTTCTATACGCTGAACCGCGCGGAGCTGACCTTCGCAATCTGCTATGCACTCGGCGTGCGCCCCCAGCCATCCGGTGCTGGAGCCGCCGCCATATGACCACCGATGCGCTGCCGACGACACCGGGTTTCCCGGCCCTCGAGGCGCTGCTCAGCCAGCGCATCGTCATCCTGGATGGCGCCATGGGCACCATGGTGCAGGCCTTCAAGCTGGGCGAGCCGGACTATCGCGGGCAGCGCTTCGCCGCGTCGGCCCGGGACCTGAAGGGCAATCACGACCTGCTCAGCATCACGCGTCCGGACATCATCGGCGCCATCCATCGCCAGTTCCTCGAGGCGGGCGCCGATGTCATCGAGACGAACACCTTCAATGCCAGCGCACCGTCCCTCGCGGACTACGGCCTCGAAAGCTGCGTGCACGAGATCAACCTGGCGGGCGCCCGGCTGGCCCGGACGGTGGCCGACGAGGTTGCCGCCGCAACCGGCCTGCGGCGCTTCGTTGCCGGCGTGCTCGGCCCGACCAGTCGGACGGCGTCCATCTCGCCGGATGTGAATGATCCCGGCCTGCGCAATGTCAGCTACGACGAGCTGGTGGCCACTTACCAGGACGCCGTCCGCGCGCTGCTGGAAGGCGGCGCCGACTTCATCCTGGTCGAGACGATCTTCGACACCCTGAATGCCAAGGCTGCGCTCTACGCGATCGCCAGCGTGGGCGACGCCATGGGCCTGCGGATTCCCGTGATGCTGTCAGGGACGATCACCGACGCCTCCGGCCGCACGTTGTCCGGCCAGACCCCCGAGGCGTTCTGGAATTCGCTGAGGCATATCAACCCGTTCGTAGTCGGCCTGAACTGCGCCCTCGGCGCCGCGGAGCTTCGCCCGCACATCAGCGAGCTTGCTCGCGTGGCGGACACCCACATCAGCGTGCATCCCAATGCGGGCCTACCCAATGCATTCGGCGGCTACGACGACACGCCTGCGGCCATGGCGGCGGTGCTGGGCGAATTCGCCTCGTCGCGGCTGGTCAACATGGTGGGCGGCTGCTGCGGCACCACGCCGGCTCATATCGCGGCGATCCGCGAGGCCGTGTCGGCTAATCCGCCCCGGAAGCTGCCGGGGATCGAGCCCAGGCTCCGGCTTTCCGGCCTTGAACCACTCAACATCGGCGACGACTCGCTGTTCGTGAACGTGGGCGAGCGGGCGAACGTCGCCGGCTCGGCCCAGTTCCGCAAGCTGATCGTGGCCGGCGACTACGCCGGTGCCGTGGTCGTGGCTCGCCAGCAGGTCGAGAACGGTGCCCAGGTCATCGACGTGAACATGGACGAGGGCATGCTGGACTCGGTCGCCGCCATGGACCGCTTCCTCAAGATCGTCGCGACGGAGCCGGACATTGCCCGTGTCCCCGTGATGATCGACTCCTCTCGCTGGAGCGTGATCGAGACAGGCCTGAAGTGTGTGCAGGGCAAGTCGATCGTCAATTCCATCAGCCTGAAGGAGGGCGAGGAAGCCTTCCTGAATCAGGCCCGCGAGGTCAGGCGGCATGGTGCTGCCGTCGTCGTCATGGCCTTCGACGAGCAGGGCCAGGCGGAGACGGCCGAGCGCAAGGTGGCGATCTGCACGCGCTGCTACCGCTTGCTGACCGAACAGGTGGGCTTCCCGGCCGAAGACATCATTTTCGACCCGAACATCTTCGCGGTGGCTACCGGTATCGAGGAGCACAACGACTACGGTGTTGCCTTCGTCGAGGCGACCCGGCAGATCAAGGAGCGTCTGCCCCACGCGCAGGTGAGCGGTGGCGTCAGCAATGTCTCATTCTCATTCCGCGGCAACGACGCCGTGCGGGAGGCCATGCACTCCGTGTTCCTGTACCACGCCATTCAGGCCGGCATGGACATGGGCATCGTCAATGCCGGGCAGCTGGCCATCTACGAACAGATCCGGCCCGAGCTGCGTGAGGCGGCGGAGGACGTAATCCTGAACCGGCGCGGCGATGCCACGGAGCGCCTGCTGGAACTCGCCAGCCGTTATCGCGGTCCTGGCGGCGGGGTCGCGCGCCAGGTCGACCTGGAGTGGCGGAAGCTGCCCCCAGGTCAGCGGTTGTCCCATGCACTCGTCAAGGGGCTCGACGAGTACATCGTCGCCGACACCGAGGAGGCCCGGCTCGTGGCCCGGCGACCTCTCGACGTGATCGAGGGCCCGCTGATGGACGGCATGAACGTCGTTGGCGACCTCTTCGGGTCCGGCAAGATGTTCCTGCCCCAGGTGGTGAAATCGGCCCGCGTCATGAAGAAAGCCGTGGCGCACCTCGTGCCATTCATCGAGGCAGCCCAATCCGGCACCGTGCGCAAGGCCGGCAAGATCGTCATGGCCACGGTCAAGGGCGATGTGCACGACATCGGCAAGAACATCGTCGGCGTAGTTCTTCAGTGCAACAACTTCGACGTCATCGACCTGGGCGTGATGGTGTCTTGCGAGCGAATCCTGGACACGGCGCGGCGCGAGGGCGCGGACATGATCGGTCTGTCGGGCCTCATCACCCCATCGCTCGAGGAGATGGTGCACGTGGCGCGCGAGATGAAGCGGCTGAACTTCAGCCTGCCGTTGCTGATCGGTGGTGCCACCACGTCGCCGGCCCACACGTCCGTGAAGATTGATCCCGAGTACGACGGGCCCGTGGTCTACGTCAAGGACGCTTCCCGTTCCGTCGGCGTGGCGCAGAAGCTGGTCAGTCCGGAGGATCGACCCGCCTATGTCATCGGCATCAAGGAAGACGCCCGCGTGCGGCGTGAGCGCCACGGTCGCCGGTCCGGGGGCGCGCCCCAGCTCGGCATAGCCGAGGCGCGGGCTAACCGCATTCCCGTGAAGTGGTCCGCGCCCCCGGCGGCTCCGACCTTTACCGGTGTGCGGGCACTGGAGGACATTCCGCTGGCCACCCTCGTGCCCTACATCGACTGGATGCCGCTCTTCAATGCCTACGAATTCCGCGGCACCTTCCCCGCCATCCTTACTGACGAAGTCGTGGGCGAGGCTGCCAGCGACTTGTACGGTGACGCCCGGAAGATGCTCGAGCGGATCGTCCGCGAGAAGTGGCTGACAGCACGCGCGGTATTCGGCTTCTATCCGGCCAACCGGATTGGGGACGACGACGTCGCCGTCTACGCCGACGAGCATCGCTCGGGTCCCATGGCCGTACTGCACCACCTCCGCCAGCAGAAGCCCCTGGCGGACAACCTGCCGAATGCGTGTCTGGCCGATTTCGTGGCACCCCACGACAGCGGGCTGCGTGACTATGTGGGCGGCTTTGTGGTCACGGCGGGCCTGGGTATCGACCCCCGCGCAGCCGCGTTCGAGCGGGACAATGACGACTATTCGTCGATCCTCCTGAAGGCGCTGGCGGACCGGCTCGCCGAAGCGGCGGCTGAGTACCTGCACGCCGAAGTGCGCCGCGTGCACTGGGGCTACGCGTCGGACGAGAAGCTCAGCAACGAGCAGCTGATCAACGAAGGATACCGCGGTATCCGGCCGGCACCCGGTTACCCGGCTTGCCCGGACCACACCGAAAAGGCCACCCTCTGGGCCTTGCTGGAAGCCGATCGGCGCATTGGTGTGCAGCTCACCGAGTCATTCGTGATGATGCCGGCCGCTTCGGTCAGCGGGTTCTATTACGCCCATCCCGAATCACGTTACTTCGCCGTCGGCCGGATTGGCCGCGACCAGGTGGAGGACTACGCGCGGCGGAAGGCCATGCCGGTCGCGACGGTGGAGCGCTGGCTGGCTTCGAACCTGGGCTACGATCCGGAGTAAGCTTCAGCGCACCGGTGCTGCAAGGATCCTGGTCATGACGGATGCGGGTAAGCTGATACTGCGAATAGCCCTCGGTGTGCTTATCCTGATGCACGGTGTTGCCAAGCTCAGTAGTGGCATCGAGGGAATCACCAGTATGGTGACAGGCGCCGGCTTGCCGGCCTGGGCCGCCTACGGGGTCTACGTCGGCGAGATTGTCGCGCCGCTGATGCTGATTGCCGGCTTCTTTTCCCGGATCGGCGCGGGAATTGTTGCGCTCAACATGCTCTTCGCGCTGGGCCTGGCCCACAGTTCGCAGCTCTTCGAGCTGAGCAATACCGGTGGCTGGGCCCTTGAACTTCAGGGCATGTACCTCGCCACCGCAGTCGCCATCGCCTGCCTCGGTCCCGGCCGCTACAGCGCCAACCGCCAATAACTAAATTATAAGGTACCGGACACCTTTAGTTATTTATTGCAGATGCAAAAAATAACTAAAGGTGTCCGGTACCTTTTCCGACGGTGGTGCGGAAGTGACGGCAGCCCCACGCGAGCAGCAGGGCTGACAGGGCGGCAGAGACCGACACTACCAGGGCCAGCGATTTTCCCACGGCCAGGTCGCTCGCGAAGACGTAGTCGGTGACGGCTGCTGTCAGCAACGGTCCCAGGCCCATGCCAATCAGGTTCAGGAAGAACAGGTAGATGGCAGAGGCGACGGCGCGCATCGGCGCCGGTGTCATCAGCTGCACGGCTGCTGGCGCGGCGCCGTAGGCAAAGGTGCTGAAGAAGAGGAGTGGCGCATAGAGTGCCAGCGCCAGCTCCAGGCTCCCGGCAAGTGGGGCCAATGCGCCAAAAAGCAGCGACCCCACCGCGCTGATCACCCCGGCCCGCATGGGCCCGTCCGCATGCCCCAGCCGCTGGGCCCGGTCGGACCACCAGCCGCCGGCGATGATGCCGGCCGTGCCAAAGATGGCAATCAACGTGCCGAGCCAGAAGCCGGACTGCCCCGGCGACTGGCCGAACGATCGGATAAAGTGACTGGGCGTCCAGGCCGTCAGTGAATTCAGCACGATCCCGAGCAGGGCGAAGCCCGCCAGGTGCGCAGCGTAGGACTGCCAGTGCACACGCATCCACGGTAGCAGTGGCTTGAGCCCAGCCGCCTCGCCGGCCGCGGGCAGCCGCCGGCGCTCCGGTTCCCGGAGCGTCCAGATCCACAGCGCCACCACAAGTCCCGGCAGGCCGACGACGAAGAACACCAGTTGCCAGGGATGAACGGCGCCCACTACGGGAAGTACCAAGTCGTTGGCCGTCGTGACGCTGCCGACTACGGCGCCACCGATGAGCAGTGCGAAGCCGATGCCCGCTATGGCGCCGAGCGTATAGACGCTCAGGGCACGGCCGAGCTTTTCCGGCGGGAAGCTGTCCGCAATCATCGAGTAGGCGGCGGGGGACAGTGCCGCCTCGCCGACGCCCACGCCAATGCGCGCCAGGAACAACTG
>JBDSWH010000191.1:0-11756 GCA_039926785.1 Gammaproteobacteria bacterium | reverse complement strand
GCATGAGCACCCTCAAGATGTTCAACGAGGGCGAGCGGCGCGGCAAGCAGATGGAGGAGGGCAACGAAACCCAGCGGCGCCTCACCATGAAGCTGCTGCTGGTTGCCCAATCGCAGTTCGTGTTCCTCGAGCTGGGGTTCGCGCTGTTCTCAACCGCCGTCGCCATGGCCGTCGCCCTGTATCGCTGGTCCGGCGGGTTCATGTCCCCCGGCGAAGTGGTGGCCGTCGTGCTGCTCAGCCTGGAGTTCAGCCGCACCCTGCTCCTCATCGGCGAGTTCTTCTTTGCCGGCGCGCTCGGGCGGGAAGTCGCAGCAAAGGTCATTGAATTTCTCGATGAGAAGCCGCCAGTCGTGGCCGGCGCCGGCCGCAATCCCGGGGCCAAGCCCGACAAGGCCGTGCGCATCGAGCTGCGTAACGTCACCTTCACCTATCCCGGTGCGGACACGCCGGCACTCGAGAACCTCAGCATGACGCTTGAGCCCAACGAGACCGTCGCCCTGATCGGTCGCAGCGGTTCGGGCAAGACCACCGTCACCAACCTGCTGCTGCGGACGCTGGAACCGCAATCCGGCGACATCCTGTTCGACGGGATCCCGGAGAAGGAACTGGCGCTGGACTGGATCCGCGAGCAGATCGCGCTGGTGCCGCAGGATCCGTTCCTGTTCTACGGGACCATTGCCGACAACCTGCGGGTCGCCAAGCAGGATGCCACCGAAGCCGAACTGATCGCGGCCACTAAGGCAGCCGAACTCTACGACTACATCAAGTCCACGCCGGACGGCTTCAACACCAGGGTAGGCGACCAGGGCATGGCTCTCAGCGGCGGCCAGGCACAGCGTTTGGCCATCGCCCGGGCCTTCCTGAAAAACGCGCCGATTGTGGTGCTGGACGAGCCAACGTCCCAGATCGACGTGGAGACCGAAACCCTGCTGAACCGGGCCTTGGCGCGACTGACGGCGCAGAAGACGGTGCTCCTGATCGCGCACCGCCTCAGCACGATCGAACAGGCGGACCGGATCATCGTGCTGGAAGGCGGCCGGCTTGCCGAGAGCGGCACGCGCCAGGAATTGCTGGCGAGAGGCGGTATCTACGCCAGCATGATCCAGACCAAGCGGAACATCGAAGCACAGATACTGAAGCCTGCGGTTGCAGGCGGCTAAACAGGAGAACAAACATGAGCGTTGAAGCAACGGCAGGGGAACTCCCGGGTACCACGACTGCTGGCGATCCGGTGGCCAAGGCCACCAACCTGCAGATCATCCGGCGACTGCTCACCTACATGACGCCCTTCAACGCGATCATGTTCACCTCGCTGGCCGCCCGGGTCATCAAGATCGTGTCCCAGGCAGCCGTGCTGGGCATCGCCGCCGCCAGTGTTGGCATCTACATTGAGTCGGCGACACCGGGCGTGGTGAACTGGGACGTGCTCTGGCAGCAGGTGAAGTGGATTGCGATCGCCGGTACCGTCGTGGGGTTCGCCTCCTACATCGAGAATTACACTGGCCATTACGTCGCCTTCCGGATCCTGGCGGCCTTCCGGGACAAGTTCTACTATTCAATGTTGCCCCTGGCTCCGGCCCGCACGGCGAAGCTGCAGTCCGGCGACGCGGTGAGTCGCGTCATGACCGACTGCGAGCGTATCGAGCCGTTCTACGCGCACACGATCGCGCCAGCCGTCGCCGCGATCTCCGTGCCGATCATCCTGCTGGCCTGGTGCTGGACCGTGCACCCCACAATCGTCTGGGCGCTGGCGCCGTTCTACATCGCCACGACGTTCGTCCTTCCCTGGCTGGTCTCGAAACTGGGCGGCGACGGCATCCGTTACCGCGAGCAGCTTGGCGAGGTCAACGCGTTTGTTGCCGACAGCATCCAGGGCGTGCGCGACACGGTGGCTTTCGGTTACGAGAAGCGTCGTGCGCAGGAACTCTGGGAGCGGGGTGAGAGCATGCAGGCCGGACAGGACAAGCTGTATGGCGCTGATGCCACACAGCGCGCGCTGGCCGAGATCTTCATCACCGTTGGTATCCTGGCCTCGGCCTGGGTGGGTGTGGAACTGGCGCTGGCTGGCCAGATCTCGACGCTCGTGCAGCTGCCGGCCGTGATCGCGGTGTCGGTGGTCGGTTTCTACGTGTCGGTGGGTATGGCCAACAACTACACCGACTTCCGGGTGTCACTCATTGCCGCGCGGCGCCTGTTCAGCATGATGGACCAGCCGCCAGCCGTGGTGGATCGCTCCCACGGGGCGACGACTGTTGGCGTCGAGTCGTCGATCCACTTCAAGAACGTGGACTTTGAGTACGACGCCGACGATCTCGACTGGAGCCGGCAGAAGAAGGTTTTCGACAACTTCTCCATCGACGTGGCTCCCGGGCGCCATGTGGCGCTGGTGGGGCCGAGCGGAACCGGCAAATCCACCGTGGTGAACCTCCTTCTCCGCCAGTGGGATCCGCAGCGTGGCGAGATCCGGATCGGCGACCGGCCGCTCAAGGACTTCACGCTGGTAGAGCTGCAGAAGTTCTTCGCCGTGGTTTCCCAGCGCAGCTTCATCTTCAATGAGTCGATCCGGGACAACATCCTGTTGGGCCGCCACGATGCGACCCCGGCGGAGGTCGAGGCGGCGGCGCAGGGCGCCGGCTTGACTGACTGGATCGCGACGCTTCCCGAGGGCTACAACACCCCGTGCGGCGAGCGGGGTAGCAAGCTCTCGGGTGGCCAGCGCCAGCGGGTGGCGATCGCCCGGGCGATTCTCAAGAACGCGCCGATTGTTCTGCTGGATGAGGCCACATCGAGCCTTGACGTGGAGACGGAACTGGGGGTAATGCGGGCCGTACGGCACCTGTCGGAGGGCCGCACGTCGCTGACCATCGCCCACCGCCTGTCCACGGTCATGAACAGCGACGAGATCCTGGTGATGCTCGAAGGGCGTATCGCCGAGCGCGGCAGCCACAACGAGCTTATTGCCAGGGGCGGCTGGTACGCCCGTATGTTCGAGATCCAGAAGGACGAGGTCGACGCGACCCTGGTGACCGGTTAGGAGTCCGAAGGTCGTATTATTTTCCGACTCCAGGCCTATTGGGCTTGGCACGGGCGGCGCACCCCGCTAGATTCGCTCCTAAGAACAACGAGGCCGCGATTGAACGCGGTCCAGCAGGGAGTTGCTCCATGCATCGCTACGGCATTCAAGGGCCGGCCGCCTGGCTTTCTGTCGGCGTCATTCTCGCCGGTGGCGTGGGCCAGGCCGGCGCCACAACAGTCGCCTATTCCGTCGCGAATGTGGCGGGTGACAACTGGAACTACAGTTACGCTCTCAGCAACGACACCCTGGCATCAGCCATCAGGGAGGTCAGCATCTACTTCGATCCGGCAAGCTTCGCGAACCTGGCCATCACGAGCGCGCCGGCCGGGTGGGATACGATCATCATCCAACCGGATCCGGGCCTGCCTGCCGCGGGCTTTGCCGACATCCTGGCGCTGCCAGGTGGCCTCGCCCCGGGTGCCACGCTGGGCGGCCTGGCTATCTCCTTCACGTATCTCGGCACGGGGACCCCCGGTTCCCAATCGTTCGATGTGGTGGATCCGGAATCCTTCGCGACTCTGGCCTCCGGTACCACCAGCGCGGTACCTCTGCCTGGTGGGTTCTGGTTTGTCGCCACCGCTACCGGGGCGCTGCTGCTCCGGGCACGCCGTCGCCGGGAGGCAACTTGATGGATATGGGTAAGTGGCGCCGGAGCGGTCCCGTACTGCTGCTGGTTGCGTTGGCGCTTTCCGGCTGTGGAGGCGCGTCGTCTACCGGTGATTCGCCGGCAACCGAGGGCGAGCCGCCGCGCGCTGGAATTCTCGACGTCAGCGTGCCAACGGGCGATGCCGGCGATCCCGTTGTCACGGCCTACGAACTCGTGTCGTCGACCCGGGTTTCGCGAACGGTGTTCGACTACACCTATCGCATGCATCTTGAGGCGGGAGCCAACGGTTTTCCGGCGGGTGCCGTGCTCACGGCGAGCAGCAGCGCATCGTCGACGGTCGTCCGGGACGGCGCGGTCGCCACCGGTGTTCTCGCAGCCTTCGGCCTCACCGTTCCGGCGGACACCTTTACCATCCGCCAGGACCGGACGGTCGCGTTCAGTGCCACATCCCTCACCTGGTCCATCGGGAGTACACCGCAACCGGTTGGGTCAGGCCTGAAGACCATGGTGTCGGGTGGCGCGGAACGCAGCTACTACCTGGATCTGCCGTCGGACTACGAGCCCGGATCCGAGCCCCGGCCCCTGATTATTGCCTACCACGGCACTGGCGGCAGTCATCAGGCCTGGTTGGACTACTACAAGCTCAAGGAACAAGCGGTCGGCGACGGCGCGATACTCATCTATCCCGACGCGCGACCGAACGGAGCCGGAGTCAATCAGTGGGATTTCGCAGACGACTTCCAGCTGTTCGAGGACCTGCTTGCGGAGCTGCCGGGAATAGTCACCTTCGACCCCGACAGGATCTTCGTCACCGGGCATAGCAGCGGCGGCGGCTTTTCCCACGAGCTGGGTTGTCGCTACGGGACTCGCATCCGCGCCATCGCGCCGGTAGCGGGTTCGCTGACCGCCACGAGTTGCACCGGTGCCGTGGCCGTTATCCAGATCCAGGGCGAGAAGGATTCGCTGGTGCCGGTGGCCATTGCGCAATTGGGCCGCCGCTTCTGGGTGCTTTACAACGGCTTTGACCGGTCGATGACCGTGCCGGGAATCGAACCGCCCTGCGTGAAGTATGCCCTCACCCCGTCCGACTATCCGGTCGAGTGGTGCCAGCATCAGGAGGGGGATGGCGTGACGGCCCACGCCTGGCCCACGTTCGCGAGCCGCGCCATCTGGAACTTCTTCCAGGCCCTTACCCCCGTGCCGGCGCCCGATGCGGGTCCGCCCCCCAACGGTGGCAATGCCAAAGCGCTGGCGGGGACCGACACGACGCTCAGTTTCTCCCTCCGCTACCCAACCGGCATGCCGACACCAGTCAAGCTGGCCGCGGTGCTCGGCCCGGCAGGCGCGCGTCAGCCGTTGTCAGGCGCGCCACTGGCTTTTCTCAACCTGAACGTCGCGCCCGGCGCCATTGCTGGCGACGAGCGCAGCTACAGCATTCCGGTGACCTACGTCGGTGATGTCGAGTTTCCCGGCAGCTATACGCTGGAGATCGTGGTCTATTGCGAAGGTGGGGGCTTTCCGATTCCGGCCGCTGGCATCGATCATCTGGCGCTCGCCGACGTCGAACTCGTCGACCGGACTACGCCTCTGGTTATTCCCGGGGTGCTCGAACTTGAACCATCCCGGAACTCGTTCTAGCTCGCAGCTTGTGCGGCCCCTAAGGTTTGGGCGGCGGTGACTTGCGATCGAGCACCAGGCCGAGCACGAGTGCACGGCCCTGCTGCTCGATAGTCGCCGCAGACGAGGATCCGGCGAGTGACGACGCGCACCGGTTGTGCGCCGCATCGGCAATGACCGTGGCGGGTTCCTGCGTGGCGGCCCAACGTTCGCCCTGGGAGCGCATGCAGGCCAGGTAGTCATCACCACCCGCCCGCATCGGAGTCGCCCTCTCGGCAGCGGGCACGGCGGCGGGCACAACAGCGCCCACGGCAACGGCCGGAGCCGCGGCCCTGCGGTTCAGGACTTGGTCGGTGATCGCGGCCTCACCCTGGTCATCCAGCGCCTTGAGGGCCGCCTCGACCTGGGGTGCGGACATGATGTAGCTCGTGTCCTGCAATTTGGCCTGCGCCCGGCTCGCAGTGGCGCGGGTGTCAGCGCAGTTCTTCTGCGCCAGTGTGCGGATGGCCCGCACGTCCTCCGTGGTCCCGACGTAACGCCCGGCGGACTGCCCGAGGCAGTCCAGGTATGCCTGGCCCGCTGCGTCCGCAGCGGCCTTCAGGCTGGCCCGATCCGACGAACTCGTGGTGAGCTGGGCACACCCTGCCAGCAGGCTAAGCGAAAGAGCGTATGCGACCGGCAGGCACGGCACACCACGGCGGGTTGCAAGGTTCATTCCGGGTTCCTCAGGCTTCTTCGAGCGTTCGTTCATTCTATACTGCAACATTAAGCACCAATCAGGAGACTCCCATGCGCCGCCTGTTGCTGACGTTCGCACTGTTCACCCTCGCCAACGGGGCCAACGCCCAGTTCATGCCCGAGAAACTCACGCCCCTGGGCGAGAAGATCGAGGCGGCGATGAAGAGCGATATCCGCCCCGTCGAAGACACGTCCCGGGACGGCGAGCGCAAGCCGCGCCAGACTCTCGAATTCCTAGGCCTGAAAGACGACATGCGGGTGCTCGAACTCGTTCCTTCCGGCGGCTATTTCACCAAGATTCTCGGTCCGGTGCTGGCGGAGAAGGGCGAATTGTATGTCGCCATCGGCACGACACGCCTCGAGCCGGTGCTGAAGTCCACGCCGTCGCTGGCAAAGATCAAGGTCGCCCAGACGGACGCCAAGATGACGCCCGCGCCCGACAAGATGGGGCTCTTTGACCTCGGCGAATTCTCGCTGGGCGTGAAGGATCTCGATCTCGTCCTGACATTTCGCAACTATCACAATTTCACCCCGGCAGCCCGTGCCAGCCTGGATCGTGCCGTGTTTGCGGCGCTCAAGTCCGGTGGCCACTACGGCATTGTCGATCACACCCGCCGCCACAACGAACCCGACACCAGCGAGAACTGGCGGCGCGTGGACCCCGTGCTGGTCATCAAGGAGGTCCAGGCGGCGGGCTTCGTGCTGGAAGATTTCTCGGGTGTCCACTACACGCCGGATGACGAGCTGCGCTACGAGGTGGGCCGGAAGTCCGTCACGGGCAACACTGACCGCTTCGTGCTGCGATTCCGCAAGCCCTAGCGGCCGTCCGCGAGTCGCCTCGAGTAGGTCAACTCGAAGCGCAGGGAAATGGTCAGCGCGTTGTCGAGGGCTGGGTCGGTGCCGGGGTTGATGATGTACTGGATGTCCGGCTGGAGGGTCAGCCAGCCGGTGATGGGCGCCCGGTAGGTCAGTTCAATGCTGGTCTCGTGGGAGTCCACGGGGAAACCGGCCAGCCGCTGTGCCTCCTGGTACTCCCTGCCCGTGAAAGCCATTGCCATGGCGATCCCCGCCGCGTCATTGGGCCGGGACGCCCAGAAGCCGGCAAGACTCGCGCCCGCGCCCAGGTAGCCGTCAAAGGTGTTGAAGCGGTCGTCGGCCTGGCCCACGCGCAGGAAACCGGCCGCCGTGCCGCCGTCGCCTGACCAGAGCGTCCGGTCCGCGATGGCGTACCAGCCGTTGTTGCCATCGTCCCGCAGCGGGTCGCCGGACGGTGTGGTCGCTGCCAGTCGGTCGAAGTCCGCGGTGTATCGCCAGAGGCCGACGGCCAGCTTGCGCCAGGCACCGCCGGTCCAGCCACCCTCCAGCACCAGCAACGCGCCATCGTCACTGGAGAGGTTGATTTCGTTGCTTGAAGGATCGTCCGGGTCGCCGGGCACGCCGTCGAGGATGGCCAGTTGCCCGTAGACGCCATTCGCTGCGGTACCCATCGCCCGCAAAGCCAGGGACGCGACCGGAAAGATCGACGGTCCGTTCAGCCCCGACTGGCTGAAGTCCGTGCCGACGCCGTGTGCTGAACTCAGGAAGAGGCCGCCGGTTGCCACGGTATCGAACTCGGAATTGAGATCGTACAACCCGGCCCTTACGGAGAATTGCTCATCCACGCCTCCTGCCCAGTCCAGCCAGGCCTCGTACAGCCGTACGCCGCGGGGAGCGTCGATGTTGCTGATGACCTGCGCGTCGCCCACGTACTTGTCGCTGAACACGTTGCTGTTGTTGTAAAGCCCGTAAAGGAACCCGGACAGCCCGGGAATGCCGAAGACGCTGCCCCGGTCGGCCGCGATCTGCAGGTCGAGATTGTCCAGGTAGGTGCCACCGGTCCGTATGCCGCCGGAGAGGTTTCTGATGGGTTCGCCCGTGTAAGTCGCACTGACGGCGATGCCGCCCCGTTCGGGCTCGGCGAGCAGCGGTGAGGCGGGCAACAGGACGGCGAAAACGGGGAGGCCGACTCCGGCCAGGGGGCTGCGGTGCTGCAAGCGACTACTCCAGGGACAAACGCGCGACAATCTAGCAATCCCGTGCTGTGATCCTCAACCCGTGACCATAGTTCTGACGACCCCACGCCTCACCGTGCGGCAATTCACCGCAGCCGATGCGGCTGACCTGCACGCCGTCTGTGGCGACCGGCGCGTGATGCGCTGGGTGGGCGATGGGATGATCCTTTCGCCGCGGCGCTGTTCCGAGTGGATCGACGAGTCTCTGGTTGACTACGCCACCCGGGGCTATGGGGCATCGGCCTTGTACATGGCCGGCGAGCCGGCGATGGCGGGTTATGGCGGCATCGTATCCGCCCGGCGGCGCGCCGATCCCGAGATAATCTATGCGTTGCGGCCGGGCCTGTGGCGCCGCGGGTTGGCCGGCGAACTCGTGCCGGCGTTGCTCGCCTACGGCTTTGGTGTCCTGGAGCTGCCGCGACTGGTCGCCACCGTCCGCCCCGGGAACCACGCGTCCGTGCGCGCGGTGGAGAAAGCCGGCATGCATTGCGCGGGCGAGGAACTGGCCGCGGAAGGTATGCTGATGCTGATCTACGCGCTGGACCGCCCGTAGTCACCAGCGCCGCCTACTCTTCCGGCTCCCCCTCGGCGTTCCACTTTTCCCGATGCGCCTGCGCGGCCTGCTGGCGGACACCTTCGTGACGGCGTTGGAGCAGCAGGGTGGAAGGATCGCAGACGCGGGCGCGGAGGATGCCGAGGTCCACGGCGGCGTCGAACAGGCTGGGGTACCACGTCCGCCAGTCGGGCAGCAGGCTCTCCACGTGTTCGCGAAGGTTCATGGTGAGCCGACTCTACACCAGGCTTTATTGGCGCGGCTTGACGCGTTTCGTAGGTTCCGCCTGGCGTGGATCGTCGGGCCAGTAGTGCCGTGGGTAGCGACCCTTCAGTTCCCTGCGGACCTCGTGGTAGGCCGTATTCCAGAAGCTGTCCAGGTCCTGGGTGACCTGTACCGGGCGCCGGGCCGGCGACAGCAGCTTCAGCAGCACGGGCACCCGGTCGCCCGCCACGCGTGGCGAAGCGGCGAGACCAAACACCTCCTGCAGGCGGACGGACAGGCTGGGCACGGGGCCATCCAGGTAGTCGATGGGGATTCGCGAGCCGCTCGGTACGGTGAGGTGCGTCGGCGCCAGTTCCTCAAGGCGCTGTCTCAGGGACCAGGTGAGCAAACTGTGCAGCGCGGCGCCGAGATCGATCCGGGCGAGGTGCGCGGCCCTCGAGATGCCCGGCAGCCAGGGTGCCAGCCAGGTCTCGACCCCGTCCAGCAATGCCGCATCGCTGACGTCCGGCCAGGAGTGGCGATCATCAATGCCCGGCCGGGCGCAGAGCAGTACCCGGGCTTGCCACTGGCGTAGTTCCAAGTTCCAGGGCAGGGCCGCTAGCGTCAGCTCGCGGATGCCTTCGAGCATGGCGGCCGCGATCTCGTCCGCGTCCGCATTCCGGAGCACCTCGTCGGCCAGCACGACGGCCCCGAGCCGCCGTTGCCGGCGAGCCACGACCGCCCGTTCACGGCTGTCCCACCGGACCTCGGCCGACGCGACGATCCGGTCCGCGAGGTGTTCTTCCAGATCGGCGGCCGTGAGTGGCGCCGCGAGGTCTATGCGTGCCTCGCTCGAGCTTCCCTCGAGCTCCGCGATCACGAGGAACTCCGACCGGGCAAGTGACTGCGCGCCGGGGAAGACGGCGCCCCGCCCGTTGCTCAGCAGGTAGCGGCCCGAGCCGGGCTCCCGCGCCCTGCCAATCCGGTCGGGATAGGCGAGCGCCAGCAGCCAGCCTGTCTCACCGGCGTGGACGTCACGGGCGTCGCTGGCGAGGCCGAGTTGCCGCCGGAAGGCGTCAGCAGACCGGCGGACCTGGCGCAGCGCGAACCGGTCGACGTCATCCCGTTCTTCGACCGACGGATCGCGGGCCAGAATTTCGACACGGGTGCGCAGATCGGAGTCGCGCCCGCCGGAACGAGGACCTGCCCGGCCGCGGAGCAGATCCCGCTCGCCCAGGATTGCCGCCAGCGCGCAAGCGGTGCCGCCCGTGCCAGCCGCCTTCGCGCCGAGCAGCATGTGCGCGAGCCGCGGGTGTGTACCGAGGGAGGCCATCTCCCTGCCGTGGGCCGTGACCTGTCCAGCGGCGTCCAGCCCGCCCAGGGCTTGCAGCAGCTCCCGCGCCTGGGCCAGCGCGCCGGCAGGCGGCGGCGTCAGCCAGGTGAGGGAATGCGCATCCTGGATGCCCCAGCACGCGAGTTCCAGCGCGAGCGTGGCGAGATCCGCGTCGACGATTTCCGCCGGTGTGAAGGGTTGCAATGCCCGGTGTTCCGCCTCGGTCCACAACCGGTAACACACCCCGGGAGCCAGGCGACCCGCCCGGCCTCGGCGCTGGTCGGCGGAGGCCTGGGAGATGCGCATCGTCTCGAGGCGGCTCATGCCGCTACGGGGATCGAAGCGCGCCCGGCGCTCGAGGCCGCCGTCGATTACCACCCGGATACCCTCGATGGTCAGGCTCGTTTCGGCAATGTTCGTCGCGAGCACGACCTTGCGCTGGCCCGCCGGCGCGGGCTGGATGGCAAGGTCCTGCGCCTCCCGGCTCAGGTCGCCATAGAGAGGCCGGATGTGGATACTGCTGTCGGCGTTGGCGTCCGTCAGGGCGGTTGCCACGCGCCGGATTTCGCCAGCGCCGGGAAGGAAGACCAGGATATCGCCGTCGTCGTCCCGGAGGGCCTGCCGGATCGCGCCCGTCGCCAGCCGGTCGACGTAGTCAGTGGTGGACCGACCCGCGTAGCGGGTCTCGACGGAAAAGCTGAGGCCTGGCGCCGTGATGACCGGTGCATCCTCCAGCAGTCGCGCGACGGTGGCCCCGTCCAGCGTGGCGGACATCACCAGGATGCGCAGTTCGGGCGCCAGGTGCCGCTGGGCATCCAGGATGAAGGCCAGGCCGGTGTCGGCCTGCAGGCTGCGTTCGTGAAACTCGTCGAAGATGACGAGGCCGACGCCATCCAGCGCGGGGTCGCGCTGCAGCTGGCGGGTGAGGATGCCCTCGGTGATAACCTCGATGCGGGTCCGCGGCCCCACCCGGGTGCCCAGCCGCATCCGGTAGCCGACGGTCTCCCCCGGAAGTTCACCGAGTTGGCTTGCCATGCGTGTGGCCACGGCGCGGGCGGCGAGGCGGCGTGGCTCCAGCATCAGGATGCGACGGCCCTCGAGCCACGGGGCAGGCAAGAGTGCGGGCGGTACGCCGGTGCTCTTGCCCGCGCCCGGCGGCGCCTGCAGGACGACGCGCCGGCCCGCGGCCAGGGCGGCCGCGAGTTCCGGCAGCGCCGCCACGATTGGCAGTGGATTTCCGGGGCCGTTCATCGGGGCGCAGTCTAGTACCATACACAGAGCATGTTCCTGTATCCCGAGTTCGATCCCGTGGCCCTGCACATCGGCCCGCTGGCGGTGCGCTGGTATGGCATCACCTA
This sequence comes from Gammaproteobacteria bacterium, assembly GCA_039926785.1. Taxonomy (GTDB): domain Bacteria; phylum Pseudomonadota; class Gammaproteobacteria; order Steroidobacterales; genus SHZI01. Next base: position 219 of record JBDSWH010000191.1, on the reverse strand, counting down.
CCTGGCTGGTTTTGGCGCGGCCTGGTACCTGGGCAAGCGCCGCGCCGCCCGGCCCGACTCCCCCCTTACACCGTTGCAAGTGGACGACCTGATCTTCTACGCCGCGCTCGGCATCATCCTGGGCGGCCGCATCGGCTACATGCTGTTCTACGGTTTTGACCAACTCCGGGTAAATCCGCTGAACCTGTTTCGCATCTGGGAAGGCGGCATGTCCTTCCA
>JBDSWH010000190.1:0-7329 GCA_039926785.1 Gammaproteobacteria bacterium | reverse complement strand
GTGGATGCCCAGCGCGGCACGGTCGAGACCCAGCGCCAGCAGGTCGAGCACCAGACTATCCAGTGGCGCGCCGCCCGCACCCGGACGCGCTCCCTGGAGAAGCTCCGGGAGCGCCAGGTCCGGGACGAGCGCGAGATCCACGACCGGCGCGAGCAGGTCCGCCTGGACGAGATCGCGACCTCACGGAGCATCTCGTCGCGGAAAGTGTGAAGTCAGCTGGCACGGAGGTTGCTTGATACCCCTTCGTGAGCGAAATCAGTCTTAACGTCGCACCGGCCCCGGAGCTGGTGAATACGGCCGCGGCGGGCAGTACCGGCGCCGACCGGGCTGCGGGTGCACCGGGCCGTCCCCGTGACGCGGCGGGCGACACCGCAGGCCCCACCCAGCCTTTTGCGGCCCTTTTGTCCTGGGCTTTCAGAGGCGTACAGCCCCTTTCTGACAGTGGCATCACGCCCGGCAGCAGCCCGACCGATGCAATCGTGACGGCCGATTCCGCCGCCACCACCATCAGCCTGCTGGCGCTGCCCGGTACGGCCACCGCCGTGCCACCCGTTGCCGACGGCAGCATCGATCGCGCCACCGGCAACCTCCTGCCTGGCAGCGGCAAGGAATTGCCGGTTGCAATCCCGACCACGGCGGGCGCGCCAGGCTCCACACCAGGCTTGCCGTTCCCCAATGCGCCAACGAACACGGCCACAGCGGGGGACCGCGCCGAAGCGCCCTCCGAGCGTCCGCGGATCTCCCTCGCCGACCTGGCGCTCAGCCGACCCGTCGAGTCGTCGCCAGTCGTGTCGGCCGACGCGTCCGACACCGGCGCGCGCACGGCCGCGGCAGTCGCGCTGGCCGGACGCAACCTGTTGCCACCGGGCAGCGGACCTGACGGCGCGCGTCGCTCACCGGTGAATCTCCGTGGCGTGAGTGGCAAGGGCGCAAGCTCCGACCTGTCTACGATTCCCACCACTGCCGCCACGGCAGTAAGCCCGTTGACCTCTGCACTGCCCGTGGCAAACCTGCTGTCGGCCAATGGCCGTCTCGCACTGACGGCATCCATGGCGGACGTGCTGCCGACGGCGGGGCTGCCGGGTGCCGGTACCGACCTTCTCGCGGGTCAGCTGGCGGCCTTCGCCAGGAGCAGCGACAGCGGCAGTGCCTCAACCAGCACGCTCGCGACCGCCACCACGGTTACTCCCGACGCCGCGGGCGGAACGTTGCCGGGCCGCCTCGGCACGACGAGCCTGCCGCCACTTCAGCCGCTCGGTAACACCGGCGCCTTTGCGGTCGGTATCGCCGACCGGCTGCTCACCCTGGGTGGTCCGGGTTCGCACTCCGCGCGACTCAAACTGCATCCCGAGCACCTCGGCGAACTGGATGTGGAAATCAGCATGGACGATGGCGTAGCCCAGGTGTGGTTCGGGACGAACAGCAGCCAGGCCCGGGACGCGATCGAAGGATCGCTACCCCGCCTCCGGGAGCTCTTTGCGGAACAGGGTATTCAATTGACCCGAACCCAGATCGATGCGGGTAGTGGTCAAGCGGGCAATCAGGGTTCGGACCAGCAGCGGCGGACGGCTGGCGGGGCGACCTCGTGGAACGACGCGCCGGGCTGGCAAGGCCCGCGGGGTAGTGCTCTCGGCAGGGCTGCCGAAACGGCCAGCAGCGAGACCCGGCTACTGGATGTATGGGCTTGATGCGACGGGTGTGGAACTCCCGAGGTGTTGTCTAATTCAATGATGCAGGACGCCGTCGAGCAAGCCGGCTAGCTCTTGTGTCCGGGCCTGTCTAGACAATTGCGCCACGCGAACAGGGTCAGGCAAGGGCGCCTGGTCCGCACGGATGAGCCGAAGGTTCTCCCTCACGATACGCGTGATGGCTGCCCTGTCCTCCAGCGGAGCAGTGGCCTCGATACCTGCCGAGGCCAGGAGCCGTCCGGTATCCCCGGCAGGGTCAGTCATACCGACTATCGGGCGCCCGGCATACAAATATTCGTACGCTTTGGCAGGAATCTGGCGGTTACAGGCGGCCGACTGGAAAATGATCAGTGCGTCCGCCGCGACCATTTCCGCCAAAGCTTCGCGGTACGGCGCGGCCGGCTTGACCTCGACCACATTCCCAAGGTGAAACTGTTCGATCAACTGATCCAGCGGCAGTTCAGAACCCGGTGCGCGCAATATCACCTTCACGTTTCGCTGATTGAATTCGGGCTCCTGCAGGATGTCACTAAGTGCCGCAAAAAAATTCGATGGATTACGATCCTGGCCATACAGGAGCCCACTATGCAGTAACTGCAGGTCCCGATCGATTGACCTCGCTTCCAACGCTCGCGGTTGCGGAAATGCTGCGTCGTCGTAGCCGTTCTCGATAATCGCGATTCGACCTGATAACTGTTCGCCGTAGCGCTCACGATAAAACTCAGCTGCACCTGGCGTCGTAACTATCATTCTGCTGGCATGGCGGACAATGAGCCTCTCAATGGCGCCAAATGTCTTGCGTCGCAACTCTCCCGAGGGAAAGCCCGTCTGCAACATGGGGTCGCGCAAATCTGCAACCCAGGGTATGCCGGTCAATTTGCTGACGCCGTAGCCAATCACATGGGCAGACGCGATGGGATATGTCGAACATATAGCTTCGACGGCCTGCGCGCGGGCAATCCGGACCCCCTGGATAATCCCGGGAAGTATCCAGCTCTGCCAACGATCCGGCACGGCCAAGAGTTCCAAGTAGCGGCCACCAAGGGAGAGGTGCCGTCTGGAATCGAGCGCAAATGAGCGATGCACCTCGATACCGGACGGAATCAGGTCATTGTCAGACAGCCTTACCTTTGGATACGCGCGGATATGCGTACTTAATATGTGTGGCTGCCAGCCAAATTGCGGAAGGTATTTCGCGAAGGCCAGTGTTCGTTGGATGCCGCTGCTTCCCTGCAGTGGCGGGAAGTGATAGGCAATAAATAGCAGGTTCCGCATGTGTATCCGTTTGTGCGCCGAGAACTTCTTTGCCAATGAGCCGCCATGCGGCGGTCATCTAATTGGTGGCGGGACGTGACGTTACACCGATGAGTCCTTCTAGTCGCTTGTGATACCAGCTCAGATCCTTTTGCATCCTGCGGAGCTTGGCGCGGCGAGCAAGGGCGGCCGTGCTGAGGTAGTCGCGCGGAAACCATTCCTTGAGGTGATCGTTTAACTCCAAGTCGACGATGATATGAACCCGCGTCAAGGGGCTTCGGTTGTAGACTGAATGCGGGAAGGTGAAGTCGCCGTACCAGACTTCCCCTTCCTCCCACCTACGCCGCCGATAACCCAGATAGAAGATGACTTTTCGGCTGGTTCGAATGGGAATATGGATGCGGACATTGTTGAAATCGATACTCTCGATCGGATCGTAATGTCGCAGTATTCGTCCATTGGTAGGCAAAGCGCTCAAGCGTGCCATTTTGACTTTGCCTGGCAGCGACGCAAGCACTTCATCGAAGTATGGGCAGCGATCCAGCACCTCCGTTTTCGCGGGTGGCAGGTCGCCAAAACCGAACGCACCTTCGTGCCGGTAAGCCAGCTCTCCGTTCGCGTAGATCAGATTGATGACCTGCCAGCTTCCGTCATGATATTGGAGCGGATGCTTAAAGAAGGCGTACTCCTCTGCTGTTTTCAAGTCGTGCTGAAGGCGGGCGGGGTCAACGTGGAGAGGCATCCGGATGCATAGATCTATGTTTAACATAGTGGGCACCTTTAACCTTCGAGGCAGCTGCCTGCTCAAGACGAGTTAGAAACTTGGTGGACAGGTTTACAGCAAAGCCAAGGCTGCCGGAAGTCGCGCCCTATTTGCCCGCTGCTATAGTCGACCAAGAGGGAGTCGGAGGGGGACTCACCCATTTCTGGCTGATGCGGGGCGGATGGGTTCCGCGTAGACTAAAAAAGAGACTTGGCGGGCCAATGCATCTGGCACCAGCCTTGCGGGTCGTCTCCATCAATTGGCACAGGCCACTTCCCGTAACTGACCGCGGGATGTGGTTGACGACGTCTGCGATACGACTGTCAGCGAAGCGAACTGGAACCGGGACAGATCAAGTGGGTGCATGGCTAGACGCGGTTTGGGCAGATGCTAAGTCGTGGCGTCAAATCCGCTTTGGGCCTATAGCGCTTCTGTTGCGGCTCTCCAAGGCGGGGCCACGCAACCGTCGCCGCATGTCGCCGTCTGCAACTGAAAACCTTCCTGCGCACGAATGGCTCACGAATCGAAATCACCTTACAGCGAGTGCGGCGGAGCCCGATAAACCGCGACTGGGGTCGGTACTCATTGTGGGCGTCGGCCGCGGTGTAGGAGCAACCGCTGCACGCTTCTTTGCCGAAAGGGCCTCAGGCGTCGCTATAGTCGCGCGGAGCCTCGAGTTTCTAGCCAAGGTAGAGACGGAATGCGCTCACGCGCCCGGTCGCGTCCTTGCTTTTCCGGCGGACGTCACCAACGAACGTGAGATTTGCAAAACCATTAATGACGTGGTCGAGACATTCGGCACCCCCGATTTGGTGATCTATGCCGTCCAGAAAGCGTCTCCCGGAGATGCCCTGAGTACCCGAGTCTCAGCCTTCGAGGATAGCTGGCGATCGACATGCCTCGGTGCGTTCATTGTCGCTCGAGAAGTGGGTCGCCGAATGCGCGAACGGGGTACCGGTACGATCATATTGACGGGTTCCACATCCGGTCTCGTCGCAAGGGCTGGATATCTGAACCTGTCGGTCGCTAAGCATGGGGTTCGGGCACTAGCTCACGTCCTGGCCAAGGAACTCGGTCCCGCTGGCGTTCACGTAGTCCACTGCGTAATTGATGCCGATGTCAATGAGGGTGGCCCACCCGAGGGCGTGCAGATGGACCCGGAGCATCTGGCCGGCACCTTCCTTGCGTTACATGACCAGCCAGCTAGCTGCTGGACAGCGGAATTGGACGTCAGGCCCTCGAAGGAAGCCTTCTGGGAGCATTGCTGAGATGTGTGGGGCCTGAATGAACCGATGGTCCGCTAGCCGCGTTCCCAGATGACGGCGACCTGTGCAGCCGCCGCGCGTTCCAGCAGGTCGATCAATGGCACCGCGCGAGTCGCAAACGGAACGGCTGCTTGCGAGTCGTCGGAAGAAGCGGGTACCTCGGGTGGCGGTGCGGCTTGCGTGGCTAGTTTCTCCCGCAGGGCCTGCACTGCCGGGCCAATATCCTCCGCGGCAATGGCTCCCGGAATGTTGCCGCTACCACCCAGCATCCTGATGAGCTGGATGGCGGACTCGCCAAACATGGTGATGGATTCGGTCTTGAGGGAGCTGAAGCGAACGAGCATCGGTATCTCCGGTCAGTGACGTGCGGCGCCAGCCAATGGTGCATCGGGACCAACACCCAAGTTAGCCAGCCGGGGTCCTGGCCCGTGGTCAGATAATTCCGACGCGCCTGCGCGCCATCCCCAGTAGCCCCAGCGCACCACCAAACTGCCAAGCCGCGGCGGGGATCGGTACCGTCGGCGGAGGTTGCACGCAGGGCCCGTCCGGAAAACACAAGACACTAAACGTCCACTTTTGATCGTTGTTGAAGCCACCCTGGGCCGTCGTACAGGTTGTTGTGCAGGTCGCGTTGCTGAAGACCATGTTGAATGCGACGAACGATACGTAATTCATCCCGTCAAGGCTAGCGATGCTCTGTACGGCACCGATGGCAGCATCATCACCCCTGAGGCTGCGGGACGCAGACGTACCCGGGCCCCAATTCGTGGTGGACTCGTTGACGAAGTTCGCACCGAAGTTGTAGTTGCCGCAGATGCTGGCGCCGACGTTGCCACCGAAGTTGCCTTCCACGCACTCCTAGGTGCTTGCTGACGTTGTGCCTCCGTGCCGGATTACCAGGCCCGTGATCGACGTTCGATAGAGGGTAGTCGTGGCCGCGGTGGTAACCCGCGCATTGAAAGTCCCGCCGGTTTGGCTTATCCAGTAGTTGTCATCGTTAAAGGACCAGCTCGCCGTCGAGGACGTCAGGTTGGCAGCCGATGTGCCGTTGTTGCTGTAATTCCACACCTGGGTCAGCGTTGCGAACCACGTTGTTGCTTCGGCCCAAGATGGAGACCCCCCCTGCCACCGTAGCAAACGCGGTAGCCAATGCCGTCTTGTTCTTCATGAGATTGCGCTTCATGTCAAAAGTCCCACGTCTTGAGCTCATACCGACGAATATAGCCAGAACGTATCACGCACATCACCCAAACGGCTGACTCGGACATATTCCACAGGCAGTGAGCTCGGCGCACCACCATGGGACTACCCATGCTCCGCCCGAACGCGCTCACGCAGCCATTGCGCGAATGTGACCTCATCAAGCTCACCGGCCGCCAAGGCGAGAATTGTCAACCCGCAATCGCCGTCGTCGGCCACCAGTTCGTAGCCGTTCAACACCAGGAACAGTTCCACGGCAACGAATGCCGTGCGCTTGTTGCCGTCGATGAAGGGGTGGTTGCGGGCGATACCGAAACCGTAAGCGGCAGCCAGGTCGGCGACATCCGGGTTGCCGTAGGCGACCAGGTTCCGCGCACGCGCGAGTGCTGAATCGAAGAGGCTCTGGTCACGGATACCGCTGGCGCCTCCGTGTTCGGCAAGCTGCTCCTCGTGGACTGCCAGCAGGACGGTAGCGTCCAGCCAGATCCACGCCGGACTCACTTCGCCAGCTCACGTAACACGTTGCGGCGCTTCTTCATGATGGCCCGCGCCGCGTCCATCTGGGCCTCGAACTCCGGGCTGTACGGCGTCAGAACGATGCCGTTAGCCGCGTCGGTGACGAACACCGTGTCGCCCTTCTCCAGCTTCAGGCGGGCCAGCACCTCCTTGGGCAGGATCACGCCGACAGAATTGCCGATCTGGGTGAGTTTCAGCGACGTAGTCATAGGCAGCTCCCGTTATAACGAACGTTATACTAGGCGCCAATTCCGGACGGGACAAGGGCACGGATAGCGGGGCCAAGCCCTTGGCTGCAGGCGGCGGCACCCTGCCAGGATATTGGCGCCGCGCGAAAAACGGCTCCAAACCGGTACGTAGGTCCCTGATTTCCAAAGCCTCTTCCTATCACCCCTCGATGGCACGCCTCTTGCTTTGAGTCTCTCCGTCACGTTAACGGACAGACACTCATGGCCACTGAAGAGACCGCTGGCGCCGGGCCGGCTGCCCCCGCCGCTGCTGCCCGGAGCGGCAGCCTGCTGAAGGCCCTTGGCACAGTCATCGGCTTGTTCCTGATGCTGCTGGTCACGCAACTCGCCGCCCCGATCCTGGGTTGCAAACTGCTCAATTCAATGACCCCCAACTGCCCCGCTCCGGTGGTCGT
>JBDSWH010000189.1:0-5792 GCA_039926785.1 Gammaproteobacteria bacterium | reverse complement strand
AGCCCGCGGCCCGGCCAGATGCGCATCCAGCCATCCAAACAACTCCTGCTTCAGTTCCCCCCACCCGGTCCCCGCCGCAAACTTCGCGGCGTAAGCGACGCTCTCCTCAGGCGTCGCAAACGCCCGGTAGATCTCGAACAGCGTCGAACCGTCCGTCTCCTTCGGCACCCCGGGCTCCAGCGAATTCGTCTTGATCTTCATGATCAGCTTGCGGAGCGCGTTGGCGGGCGCAAACAACGGAATTGCATTGCCATACGATTTGCTCATCTTCCGCCCGTCGAGCCCGGTGAGGATGGACGTGTCCGCCCCGATATCCGCCTCCGGAATTACGAACTGCTCGCCATAGATGTGATTGAAGCGCTGGGCGATATCCCGCGCCATCTCCACGTGCTGCTTCTGGTCCTTGCCAACCGGTACCCGGTGCGCCTTGAACATCAGGATGTCCGCGGCCATCAGGATCGGGTAGGAGAAGAGCCCCATCGTGATCCCCTTGTCAGGATCCGCGTCACCCGCCTCCTCGTTCGCCTCTTTATTGGCTTGCACCGCCGCCTTGTAGGCGTGGGACCGGTTCATCAACCCCTTGGCCGTGACGGACGTCAGGATCCAGGTCAGCTCGGGAATTTCGGGGATGTCGGACTGCCGGTAGAAAACGGAGCGGCGTGTGTCCAGGCCCAGTGCCAGCCAGGTCGCGGCAATTTCCAGGCTCGACTGGCGGATCAGCGCCGGGTCCTGGTTCTTCACCAGCGCGTGGTAGTCGGCGAGGAAGTAGTAGGACTGCACGTCGGCCCGGCGACTTGCGCCAATCGCCGGACGGATCGCCCCTACGTAATTGCCCAGGTGCGGCGTGCCCGTCGTCGTGATTCCTGTGAGATGCGTTTCCATAAGTCCCGTAGTTTAGACTGAGGCTATGCAACCTGCCGCCAGACTCTACGGCCCCCACATCCGGACCCTGTCCGCCCGCTACGACGACGCCCTCGAGGCCTCGAACCTTGATGCCGTGGTCATCGGCGCCGGCGTACCCCTGCCCGTGCACCGGGACGACCAGGACTACCCGTACCGGCCCGAGCCCTTGTTTCTGCAGTGGGCCGCATTTGAAGCCCATCCCGGTTCGGCGCTCGTCTATCGCCCCGGGCGAAAGCCACTCCTGCTGGTGTATGAGTCCGAGGACTTCTGGCACCAGGCGGCGCCAATCCCGACGGGCCCCTGGCTGAAAACCCTCGACGTCCGCGTGATGAAGAAGCGGGATGAGATGGCCCGGTACCTGCCCGCGGCAAAGCGCGGCAAATCCCGGGTCGCCCTGCTCGGCGATCCCGTCCAGTGGCGCGGCCTGTCGCTACCCAAGGCCGTGAACCCGAAGTCCCTGCTCACCCATCTGGATTACGACCGCGCCTACAAGACCCCGTGGGAAGTGGCCTGCATGCAGGTCGCCACGGTGATGGCCCTGGCCGGCCACCGCGCCGTGCGCCAGGCCTTCGCCGCCGGCTGCAGCGAGTACGAGATGGGTTTGATATTCCTCGCTGCCTGTGGTCAGCGGGATGAGGAGTTGCCCTACCCCGCCATCATTGCGATGAACCGGAACGGCGCCACGCTGCACTACCAGCACCGGGAGCGGCATCGCCGCCCCGCGAAGGACCGGCACAGCCTGCTGCTGGACGCCGGGTGCAACTACGCCGGGTACGCGTCGGACATCACGCGCAGCTACCCCGCCCGGCGCGGCGAGTTCGCGGGGATGGTGCGGGACATGGACCGGGCCCAGCAGCGGCTCTGCCAGCTCGTGCGTCCCGGCATAGATTTTCCCGAACTGCAGTTCGCGGCTCACGGCGAGATCGCGGGACTGCTCGCCAAGTGGGATGTGGTGCGGATGGCCCCCGCGGACATGGTGGACCAGCACGTGACGGACTACTTCCTGCCCCACGGCCTCGGCCACCTGCTCGGCCTGCAGGTGCACGACGTGGGCGGCGACCTGGCCAGCCGTCGCGGCGGCGCACTCCCGCGGCCGAAGCGCTACCCGCGGCTTCGGCTCACGCGCCCGCTGGAGCCCGGCATGGTCGCCACCATCGAACCCGGTCTGTACTTCATCGATTCACTGGTGGCGCGCCTGCGGAAGAGTCGCCTCAGCCGGCACGTGAACTGGCGCCGCCTCGCCAGCCTGCACCGCTACGGCGGCATCCGCATCGAGGACAACGTGCTCGTCACCCGCGACGGGTTCCGTAACCTCACGCGGGAGCTGGAGATGGATCGCGCCTGAAGGTGCTGCCACACCCAAGGCGCTCTAACACGCCCGCCGCAGGGCACCCAACCGGGGTGCGGCGTTTCGCCCCGTGGCTCCGCCGGGGCAATGTCCATCTGCTACAGTTTCCGTTTCCCCCGAAGCGGCAAAAAGTTGAACAGCGCCAGCCCCTTGCCTGCCCTCTTTCGCCTGCTCTGCGTGCTCGCACCAGTGGTGGTTGCGGGCTGCGATTCCGGAGCAGAGCAGAAGGCTGCTGGGCGTCCCGGTGGCCCACCCGCTGGAATGGGCGGCGGCATCGGCGGCCCGCCCGGGGCCGGCATGCCCGTGGCAGTCATCACCAAGCGCGTTGCGCCCCAGTCCTTCACGGACCGCTTTACGGCCCTCGGCACAGCGCGGGCGAACGAATCCATCGAGGTCACGGCGCGCACTACCAGCGTCATCACCGGCATCAAATTCCGCGAGGGCCAGCGGGTGCGCACCGGCGATACTCTGGTGGAGCTCGATAGCCGCCAGGAAAGCGCGGACCTGAGCTTGGCGGAAGCCCAGCTGAAGCAGGCGGAAAACCAGTACCAGCGCAGCCAGGCACTCGCCGCCACTCAGGCCGTCTCGGCGGCGGACGTTGATCAGCTGGAGGCCAACGTGATGGTGGCCCGGGCCCAGGTGCGCGGGGCGAAGGCCCGGCTTGACCGGCTCTCCATCAAGGCGCCGTTCGCCGGCACCGTCGGCCTGCGCAAGGCCAGCCTCGGCGACCTGGTGGGACCGGACACCGTGATCACGACGCTCGATGACACCAGCATCATCAAGCTCGAGTTCGGCATCCCGGAGAACTTTGTCGGCGACCTGCGCACGGGCTTGACCATCGTGGCGGACAGCACCGTATATCCGGACCGCCGCTTCCAGGGCACGGTCGCGTCGATCGACTCCCGGGTAGACCCGGTCACCCGCGCCGTGATGGTGATCGCCACGGTGCCCAATGAGGGCGGGCTGCTGAAACCCGGCATGTTCATGACCGTCGGCCTCGAGAAGAAGCGCGACAACGTGCTGCTCGTTCCCGAAGAGGCGCTCGTGCCCCGGGAGGGCCGCCAGTACGTCTTCGTGGTTGAGGACGGCAAGGCGCTTGAGCGAGAGGTGACGCTGGGCGGCCGCGCGCCCGGGTTCGCCGAGATCCGCAGCGGCCTGGCGGCCGGGGCGCTGGTGGTCACCGAAGGTACCCAGCGAATCCGCACCGGCGGGGCCGTCCAGATGTCACCGGAAAGCTGACAGCACAAGGGGACCAGCGCCATGGTGCTATCCGACATCTCCGTCCGCCGCCCCGTCTTTGCCGGCGTATTGAGCCTGATTCTTGTCATGCTGGGCATCCTGTCAGCCCTGCAATTGCCCGTGCGGGAATTCCCGGCCATCGACCCGCCCGTGGTCTCCATCGGCACCAACTACCGGGGCGCGTCCGCCGAAGTCATCGAACGCCGCATTACCCAGCCGCTGGAGGACCAGGTCTCGGGTATCGCTGGCATCCAGAAACTCACGTCGTCGAGCCAGGATGAGCGCTCCAGCATCACGCTGGAGTTCTCCCTGGACCGGGACCCGGACGGGGCTGCCAACGACGTGCGGGAACGGGTCTCCCGCATCCTGCAGCAGTTGCCCGAGGACGCCGATACGCCCGAGGTCACCAAGCAGGACCAGGGTATGGACGCCACCCTCTACATCAGCGCGGAGAGCCAGACCCGCTCGCTGATGGAACTCACCGACTTTGCCGAGCGCAACCTGGTGGACCGGCTGTCGGCCGTCGACGGCGTGGCCCAGATCCGCCTGGCCGGCGCGCAGGCCCGCGCCATGCGCGTCTGGCTGAACCGCGACGCGATGGCCGCCCGGGGGCTGACCGTCCAGGACATCGAGGACACGCTCCGCCGGGAGAACGTCGAGCTGCCGGCAGGCCGCATCGAATCCCGGCAGCGGGAGTTCTCGCTGCGCACGGAAACGGGGCTGAACGAGCCGGAGGATTTCGAGGCCCTGGTGGTGGGCCGCGGTCCGGACGATTACCTCATCCGCCTTGGCGAGGTGGCGGACGTGCGGGTCGAGCCGGAGGACTCCCGGTTCTTCTCCCGGTCCAACCGGGTGTCGGGCGTGAGCCTGGGGATCGTGCCCCAGTCCAAGGCCAACATCCTCGAGGTCAACCGCGCCGTGCTGCGGGAGGTCGACGAGATTCAGAACACCCTGCCTGGCGACATCAAGGTGGGTCCCAGCATCGATTTCTCGAAGTTCGTCGAGGAATCCATGATCGAGGTAGCCAAGGTCCTCGGGGAGTCGCTGATCCTGGTGCTCATCGTGATCTTCGCCTTCGTCGGCTCGGTGCGCGCCACGATTATTCCGGCCGTGACGATTCCGGTGGCCATCATCTCGGCCTTCATCGCCATGGCGGCCCTCGGCTACACCATCAACACCCTGACGCTCCTCGGCCTGGTGCTCGCCATTGGGCTGGTGGTGGACGACGCCATCGTGGTGCTGGAGAACATTGTCCGGCAGATGGAGCTGGGCAAGACGCCGCTGCTGGCGGCCGTGGACGGCAGCCGTGAGATCGGCTTCGCCGTCGTGGCCACGACCATCGTGCTGGTGGCCGTGTTCGTACCCATCTCGTTCATGCCGGGCAACCTGGGCCGGTTGTTCGGGGAGTTCGGCCTGTCACTGGCCGCAGCCATCGCCTTTTCGGGGCTGATCGCACTGACGCTGGTGCCCATGCTCACATCAAAGTTCTTCGCCAACGGCATCCACCGGGGCCGGTTTGCGACGCGCCTGGATGCTTTCTTCAAGCGGCTTACCGAGCGTTACCGGAGTTCCCTCGCCCGCTTCGTACAGCGGCCCTGGCTGGCCGTGGTGCTGCTGGCCGCGACCGCCCTCGGTGGCGCCGGCCTCTACACCATCCTGCCCAGCGAATACGCGCCGGCCGAAGACCGCAACATGATGCTGATGATGATGCGAGCCCCCGAAGGCGCGTCGCCCGGCTACATGGACCGGCAGGTCCAGCAGGTGGAAGCGACGGTCATGCCTTACGTCGAGGCCGGCGACATCAAGCGCGTGGTGGCCCGCACCGGCATGTGGGGCTCGGGCGGCGACGTGAACTCGGCCTTCATCTACATGCCCCTGGAGTCGAGGACGGTTCGCAAGAGGTCCGCTCAGGAGCTGTCTGCGGAGATCCGCGGCAAGGTCTCGCAGCTGCCCGGGGCCATGACCACAGTGTTCCTGCCGCCCAGCCTGGCGATCCGATCGAGCGGCTCCGGGCTCGCCCTCGTGCTGAGCGGCAACACCTACGAGCAGCTGACCGCCTGGCAGGACCAGATCATAGCCAAGGTCGCCGAGGACAATCCGAAGATCCTCGGCATGCGCTCGGATTTCTTCCCCACCAAACCCAAGATCAAGATCAACATCGACCGCAACCGGGCCTTCGACCTCGGTATCTCCCTGCAGTCGATCGGCCGGACCCTGGAAACGATGCTGGGCTCCCGCATCGTCACCACCTTCGTCGACAGGGGCGAGGAGTACAACGTGGTGCTCCAGGGCGTCGCGCGGG
>JBDSWH010000188.1:0-15754 GCA_039926785.1 Gammaproteobacteria bacterium | reverse complement strand
CGCGATCGACAGGGATCGCGGCTAAAGCCGCTCCTACCAGTTTAAACGGAGAAGCTGGAGCCGCAGCCACAGGTGGTGGCGGCCTGCGGGTTCCGGATGACGAAGCGCGCGCCTTCCAGATCGTTCTTGTAGTCGATCTCGGCACCCGACAGGTATTGGATGCTCATCGGGTCGATCAGGAGGGTCACGCCTTCATTGCGGACCTGGGTATCACCGTCTTCCAGCTTCTCGTCGAAGGTGAAGCCGTACTGGAACCCGGAGCAGCCGCCGCCGGAGATGAACACCCGCAGCTTCAGATTGGGGTTGCCCTCTTCGGCAATCAGCTCGGCCACCTTGGCGGCCGCCGAACTGGAGAAGTTGAGCGTCGGTGCGCCACTGGTGATTTGTGTATCCATTTCAAAAGTTTGACCGCAGAATCCAGCGCATGCAAGGGCTTGAAGTCCCGGAAAACGTCCTCAGGGCGTGGCGCCTCGACGGCGCCGCCATTGCGCCGCTCGGCAGCGGCCTGATCAACCGCACCTGGCAGGTGGACGTGCGAGACGGCCATTATGTCCTGCAGCAGGTAAATCCCATCTTTCCACCCGCAATCAACGAGGATATCCAGGTCGTTACGGCGCACCTCAGGTCCCGGGGCCTGGCGGCGCCCACGCTGGTGCCGACCGGCGACGGCCACCTGTGGCTGGCCGCGCCGGGTGGGGCGTACCGCCTGATGACCCGCATGGACGGCATCAGCGTCGACCGGCTGCAATCGCCCCTCGAGGCGCGGGAGGCGGGCCACCTGCTGGCGCGCTTTCACCGGGCCCTGGACGACCTGCAACACGAGTTCAGGAACCAGCGCCTCGGCGTCCACGACACCCGGCGCCACCTGGCCGCCCTCCGCGACGCCCTGGCCGAGCACGCCAGTCACAGGGACAGGGCCGTCATCCAGCCGCTGGCCGCCGAGATCCTCGAGCTGGCCGAGGCGCTCCCGACGCTCCCCGATCTCCCCGACCGCGTCGTTCACGGGGATCCCAAGGTCAACAACCTGCTGTTCGAGCCAGTCACGGGTCGCGCCCTGTGCTTCATCGATCTGGACACGCTGGGCCGCATGCCGCTGCACCTGGAACTCGGCGATGCCTTTCGCTCCTGGTGCAATCCGAAGGGCGAGGACAGTCCCCGGTCGGCGTTTGCCCTGGACCTGTTCACAGCGGCTGTCGGCGGTTACGCCGCCGGGGCGTCAGGCTGGATCACGCGGCCGGAAACCGAGGCGATCGTCGCGGGCACGCTGACCATCTATGTCGAACTGGCGGCGCGTTTTTGCGCCGACGCACTCAGGGAACGCTACTTCGGCTGGGACGCACAGCGCTTTCCGAGCCGCAGTGCCCACAATCAGGTGCGCGCCGCGAGCCAGCTCACTGCCGCGCGTGCGCTGTGGGATGCCCGGGGCGCTGCCGAGGAAGCCGTGCGGCGGGCCTTCGGCTCAGCGTGACCAGGCCGCGGCGTCCTGCACGCTGGCCCGGTAATAGGGCAGGTGGGCACTGAGGAATACCAGGCCCACGATGCTGGAGACGCCAGAGACGATCGCCAGGGACCACCGCAGGGCGTTGTCGTCGGCAAAAACATAGTCAGTCACGACGGCAACCGCTGTCGGGCCCAGCAGGCCAAAGATGCTGATCACGAAATAGTAGAGAGCGGTCGTCTGGGCCCGCATCTGGTTCGGCGTGATCATCTGCAGGGCTGCCACGCCGGTAGCTGTTACCAGTGCACCGCCGATTGACACGGGGACCAGCAGGGCGACGGCAAGCCATGGGTTGGGCATCAGGGGTGCCAGAACCGAGCCCGGAATCAGCAGCAGCGCCGCGCCGCCGAGGCAGGTCCGGATCAGGGCGTCCTGATAGCCGCGCCGGTACAGCAGGTCTGCGATCCAGCCGCCCAGCAGTATCCCCAAGGGACCGCACGTGATGGTGACCAGCCCGTAGACCAGGCTGATCTCCGGGATGGTCCAGTTCCAGGTTCGCCGGAACATGGTGGGAATCCAGAAGAAGTAGCTGTACCCCTGGATGGTGACCACCGTCATGCCGATGAAGTGCGTCACGTAGGTGCGCCAGCGCTGGCGGAGGTAAGCCACGATCTCCTTCACCGAGAGCTGCTCGGTGACCGTGCCGTCCGCGTGCCGGACCTGCAGCCGGTCCCGGCGCACCGGCTCCCGGACGGTGAGCATCAGCAGCGCCACCAGCACGCCGGGCAGGCCCACGAGGATGAACACGGTCTGCCAGCCGCGCAGGGCGCCGATGCCCGGCAGCTCCACGGGCGGCGCCGCGGCGACCCATGCAATCACCTGGCCGCCGAAGATCAGTGCGACGCCCACGCCGAGGGAGACGCCCATGTTGTAGAAGGTCAGGGCCCTGCCGCGGGTCTTGCGCGGAAAGTAGTCGCTGATCATGGAGAGTGCCGCCGGGTTCAGCGTGGCCTCGCCGACCCCAACGCCCACCCGGGCGAGGAACAGTTGCAGGAAGTTCCGGGCCAGGCCGCAGGCCGCGGTCATCAGGCACCAGGTCGCAATACCGGCAGCGATGAGCCCGCGGCGGCTGAAACGGTCGGCTGCCCGGCCGAGCGGCAGCCCGAGTACGGTGTAGAAAATGCCGAAGGCCAGGTTGCCCAGCAGGCTGACCTGGGTATCCGAGATCCCCAGGTCCCGGCGAATCGGTTCCACCAGCAGTGCCAGGATCTGCCGATCCAGGAACGACAGCAGGTACGCGAACGTGAGGACGCCCACCACGTACCAGGCGTAACGGGGGTTCGGGTAGCCGGCTTCTTCCTGCACTAGTGGCAGGTCGCGCAGGCGTTCAGCTGCACCCGGCGCTCCGCTCCCGACTCGGCGGCCCTCGTCGGCCACTCGGGCGTGTGGCAGGCCGTGCAGTCCAGCTTCCGTTCGCCCACGATCCGGTGGGCAACCTCGAAGTGCCAGTAACCAGGCCGCTGGGCGTTGACCAGCGGGGACAGCGACTCCGGCGGGAGGGTGATGGCTAGCGCCCGGTACGCCGCGTCGGCGGGGTTGCCGGCGACGGCCGTAGGTGCCACCGCCGTGGGCCGCCGGGGCTCGCCCGGTGCGCCGCGGGAGACGGCCTCACCGGCCAGGCGGCCGAGGAACACGGAGGGGCCGAGAAAGGTTCCTTCACCCCCGTAGCTGCCATTGATTCCGGCAACACCGGTGACTTCGCCAACGGCATACAGCCCGCGAATGGGCCGGCCGTGGCCATCGACGACCCGCGTGTCCGCATCGATGGCCAGGCCCCCCATGCTCTTCCGGGTGAGCGGGAAAAGTTGCATGGCATAGAAGGGTGCCTTGACCAGTTCGTGCGCCGCCCGGTCAGGTTTCGTGGCACTGAACCGGCCAAAGTCCGCGTCCGTCCCGGTGCGGACGGCCGCGTTCCAGCGCTGCACCGTCGCCTCGAGGGCGTCGGCCGGCAGACCGGCGGCAGCAGCCAGTGCCGGGATGGAATCGGCCTGCCGGATGAGTCCGGCCTCCTTCAGCGGCTCGATGCCCGCCGGATTGCCGAGCCACACGGCGT
Source organism: Gammaproteobacteria bacterium (assembly GCA_039926785.1). Lineage (GTDB taxonomy): Bacteria > Pseudomonadota > Gammaproteobacteria > Steroidobacterales > SHZI01. The sequence goes on along the minus strand of JBDSWH010000188.1, from coordinate 12,203 downwards.
CGCGCACTCGCAGAGTCCGCATTCCATTGGCGTCGAAGACCAGCCAGTGGGTAGCTGGCGTGAGCTTGAGCACGGTGTTGTCCGCAACTTTGCTCGGCGCGTTTTCGCTGATGAACCGCTGGCCATTGCTGTTGACCCAGATGGCGGAGGGATTCTGGCTGAGCAGTGCGCGGCTGCCCGTCGGGTCCCGCGGGTCCGGCAGGCCCGTCGTAAATGTCACCTGGTGGTCCATGCGGGTCGTCGCAGCGCCGGCCTCGGTGCCGAGCCGGATGCCGGAGCCCTTGGCAAAGTAACCCGCGCCCGCATACAGGCGCGCGGGCGGTGGCACGTCTGCGCGCCACTGCTGCCGGACGAAGTCCAGGTCGGTTTGCCAGCCGCCCGTGGCGATAATCACATTGGGGGCGGTGAGTTCGCGAGTGAGACTGGTGCGCAGGTCCCGCACCCGAACCCCCGTCACGCCGGCCCGCGTCTGGAGTAGCGCGACCGCCTCAGTATTCCAGAGAAACGCCAGGTTAGCCTGGGAGTAGGCCGCCCGCATCAGTGGCACAACCACATTCAGGGCGGAGCCGTTCGCGAAATGGAAGCGCGGCACCGAGTGCTCGGGAGTATCCAGGATGAAGCCCCAGCGCACGCCGAAGCCCGTCAGCCAGTCATGAACCTCCGTGCGGGAGGCCCGCACATAGCGCCGCACCCAATCGGCGTCGGCGTCCTCGCCCCAGGCGAGAAGATCCCGCTCGGCGATCTCGGGGCTGTCCCGGTAGCCCTTCTTTTCCTGAAGCGGGGTGCCCACAAGGGCAAAGCCCCCGGCCTTGACGGCGTGCCCGCCCCCCACCGAGTTGGCGTCGATCACCAGGACGTTGCGGCCCGCCGCGCCCGCCTCGAGCGCTGCCGAGAGCCCTGCGATGCCACTGCCGATGACGATGACGTCCGCGTCGGGCAGGGGGCGCGTGCAGCCGGTGACCGCCACCCAGGCCAGCATGCATGCAGCGGCAATCGACTTGCGCGTTTCCATCGAACCCTACCCGGGTGACTCCGGTTGCCTGAGTATACTCACGCCGTTCCTGCAAGGACGCTGCGCATGGCCCTGACGCGCCGGCAACTCATCCGTACTGGAATAGTCTCGGGCCTCGCCGTCGGCGGCGGGCTCGCTCTGGTCTATGCCCGCCGGCGCCTGGACGATGGTGACGCCGTGGCGAAGTTCGCGGCGGGAGCGGACCGGGGCGATACCGCACTAAACGCCTGGCTTCGGATTGGCACGGACGGCCGCATCGTCTGCGGTGTCCATCGCGCGGAGATGGGGCAGGGCGTGACGACGTCGTTGCCGATGCTGCTTGCGGAAGAACTTGATGCTGACTGGCGCCAGGTGCGCTACGAGTTCACACCGGTGGACAAGGACTACTTCAATTTTGGCATCCTGCTCCGGGGCCGGCCCCTCGGCCCCACGGAGGGGCGGTACTTTGCTGCCGCCGGCACCGGACTGCTACGGGAGGTCTTCCACCAGATCGGATTGGGACTGACGATCAGCAGTTCCAGCACCATCGACGCCTGGGACACCCTGCGCCAGGCCGGAGCCGAGGCTCGCAGTCTGCTGGTGGCCGCCGCTGCCGCGCGCTGGTCCGTTCCGGCCGGCCGGCTGGTTACCGAAGAGAGCGTCGTACGGGACCCGCAAACTGGCCGGTCAGCAACCTATGGAGAGCTGGCGGCAGACGCCGCGCGCCAGCGGCCCACCGGCACGGTGGTGCTGAAGCAGCCTGGCAGGTTCCGGCTGCTCGGCCGCTCATTACCCCGCCTGGACGTTCCCGGCAAGGTCACCGGTGCCGCCCGCTTTGCCATAGACACGGTGTTGCCCGGCATGGTCTGGGGCGCCGTCCGGCACGCACCGCACGTGGGCGGGCGCATCGGCCCTGTGAATGACCGCGTCGCCCGGGCCATCCCGGGCGTTATCAAGGTCGTCACGCTCGGCGACCGCGCGGTGGCCGTGCTGGCCGGCGACACGTGGACGGCGCAACGCGCCGCCGCGACGCTGGTCATTGAGCCGGTGGCCGATGATCCCGTACCGCCAGACTCAGACGCGCTGCAGGTGGCCTACCAGGAAGCTCTCGACGCCCCAGGTGCCTCGGTGTTCCGGGACGACGACGGCATCGATGCCGCGCTGGGCCCGGAGGCGCTGACGGCCGTTTATGAGATGCCATTCCTGGCCCATGCGTGCATGGAACCGATGAACTGCACCGCCTGGCTGGAGGCAGGGCACCTGACCATCTGGGCGCCGACCCAGGCGCCCAGCCTTGCCCGTGACGAGGCGGCGACAGCGGCGGGTCTCGCACCGGAACAGGTGGAGATACGCTCCACGCTCATGGGCGGCGGCTTCGGCCGGCGGGCCGAGATGGACTTCGTGGTTGAGGCTGCCCGGGCCGCGACGGCCCTGCCCGGCCGTCCGGTGAAGCTCACCTGGTCCCGGGAGGAAGACATTCGCCACGACATGTACCGTCCTGCGGCTACTGGCCGCGTGCGCGGCGCGCTCGACGAGGACGGACGCATCGCCGCTCTCGACTATCGGCTGGTGTCCGAGTCCGTCGTGGCCAGCAATTTCCGCCGCACCCCGACTGCCCGGGGTGGCGATGCCGACAAGGACAAAAGCGCCTTGGGCGGCGCTCTGCAGTCGCGCTACGCGTTGCCGCTAGTGCGCATGGCGTACGTGCCCCGCGATGACGGCATTCCGACGGGCTTCTGGCGCAGCGTGTCGAACTCGATAAACCCGTTCCTGCTGGAATGCTTCGTCGACGAGCTGGCCGCTGCGGCCGGCGTGGATCCAGTGGCGTTCCGCCTGCGCCATCTCGAGGGCCTGCCCGCGGAACAAGCGGTATTGCGTGCGGCAGCCCGGCTGGGCCGGTGGGGCAAACCCCTTCCCGTAATGAAGGGCCGGCGCTTCGGGCGCGGCGTGGCCTTTTACGAGAGCCACGACAGCCTCGTGGCCCAGGTCGTTGAGGTGAGCGTGGCAGACGGCGGGGCCCTTAGCGTCCTGCGCGTGGCTTGCGTCGTGGACTGCCGGACCGTGATTCACCCCAGCGCGGCCGAGGCCCAGATCACCGGCGGCATCCTCGACGGGCTGAACGCCGCTCTTCAGGGGCGGATTACGGTTCGCGACGGCGCCGTGGAGCAGGCCAACTTCAACAATTACCCCTGGCTGCGCCTGGCCGATATCCCTGAGATTGCGGTGGAACTCCTGCCCCAGGGCGGGCGGCCGGGCGGCGTGGGGGAGCCGGGTGTCCCGGGCGTCGCGCCCGCTCTCGCCAACGCAATCTTCGCAGCGACCGGGCAGCGCCTGCGTACCTTGCCGTTGGGTAAAACGTTACAAATAAGAAGGGACGCCGAAGCCCCCCTTCCGTGACCCGGCCGGCAGCCGGTGGTCACCCCAATTTGTCAGCTCAGTAGTTGACCTTGAAGCTCAGCATGTACTCGGTCGGCGGGAACGGCGTGCGGATGTTGGTGAAGCCGTTGGCGAAGATGCCGGACACGTTGTCTTCCTCGTCGGTGATGTTCTTGGCGGCGAACATCACCTGCCACTGGCGGTCCTCGGCCCCGAGACCGAAGAAGCCGTTGACCCGGGTGTAGTCGCTGATCTCGACCAGGTTCCGGGACTCGGAGAAGTAGCTGTCGGTGTGCACCACATCCAGCCCGTAGAAAAACGCCAGTTGGTTCTGGAGCGGAATGGAGTAGTCAAAGCCGATCTTGCCCTGCCACTGGGGATTGGAGGGCAGTTCGTCGGTGGGCGGGGCGTTGCCATTCAGGCCGCCCGGCGGCGAGCTGGGATCGACAGTGCCGAAGTTGCTTTCCTGGATGCCCAGGTTGGCGTAGATGTTCAGGTCGGAAATCGGGGTCCAGGTGACCTCCAGCTCCAGGCCGTACACGTCCACCTCGCCGATATTGTCGATCGGAAATCCGCCGCTGCCGTTGATCACGATCTGCTGGATGTCGTCGTACATGGCGTAGAACACAGCGGCGTTCAGGCGCAACGTGTTGTCCAGCAGATCGCTCTTCCAGCCCAGCTCGGCGCTGCCGACCGTCTGCGGATCAAAGGCGGTGCCGCCGCAGGAGCTGCTCAGGTTACCGAAGCACAGGGTCCGGAAGCCGCCGGCCTGGAAGCCCGTGGAGTAGGACAGGTAGACCAGCTGGCTGTCCGTGAGCTGGTAGTTGGCCCCCACCTTGTAGGTGACCTCGTCCCAATCGTCCTTGAGTGCCACTGAGCCGTCCCCAGGTGTGGCGGTGGTGAGGTCGCTGTCATCGAAGCAGAAGCCCCCCGCGCAGACGTCGGTGTATTCCTTCTCGTCCTTGGTCCAGCGCACGCCGCCCGTCAAGGACAATGCATCGGTGATCTGGTACGTGGCTTCGCCGTAGAGGGCGTAACTGTCCGTCTCGTTGTCGATGGCCTCGTCGAAGGACGGTGTCGTCGAGATGCCCGGAACGGTGCCGGAGAAATCCTGCTGCCCGTCCTCGGACAGGTAGTAGGCGCCGAGCTGCCAGTCCAGGATGTCGCCAACCTTGCCGAGCAGCTGGAGCTCCTGGCTGAGTTGGTCAAAGCTGGAGTCGGAGCGGAGGCGCAGGCCGAACTGGGCCGCAGGCACCGGCCCAAAGTCCGCGCCGCCGCCGGCCAGGTCGAAACCGAAGCGGGTGTCGACGGAGGCGAAGCTCGAGATGGAGCGGAGCGTGACGCCGCCGAAGTCGAAGCTCAGGTGCAGATTCGCGCCACCCTGCTGGGATTCGCCGTAGTTGACACCCGGGGCGCTGAAGGTCTCGTAGAACCCGCCCTGCGGCGCGCTGCCGGCCGGAGCGGGCCCGAAGTCCGGACTGTTGCAGGCGGGTGGGGCAACGTCACTGTTGCAGAATGGCACGTAGGGCACGCCGTTGTAGCCATCGTTCTGCACGTCGGACACCCAGCCGGTGAGCGTGGCGTCGAAACCGCTGGTGCCGTACCAATGCAGCTTGGCCCGCGCGGCCTTGTTGTCGTACTCGCCCGGCTGGTCGCCAGTGACCGGGTTGTCCATCCAGCCCTTGTTGCGCTTGTCGTACACGGCGGCAATCGAGCCCGCCAGCGACCCTTCCTCGATGGGGCCACCCAGGGAGGCACCGATCTTCATGGTCTCGTAGTTGCCAATGCCCACCGAACCGGTGAACCAGCTCTCGTCACCGGGGGTGCGGGTGATGACGCTCACGGCTCCCGCAATGGTATTGCGTCCGTAGAGGGTTCCCTGGGGGCCGCGCAGGACCTCGATGCGTTCCACGTCAAGGAGGTCGAGATTCACGCTGGCGAGGCGGCCGTTGTAGACCTCATCCACGTACACGCCGACCGGTGACTCGGAAAGGTTGAAGCCCGGGTTCTGGACGCTGGCGCCTCGGGAGTGAATCTGGATCGCCTCGGCACCGGCCGTGACCGTGTAGGTCTGGAGGTTGGGGACGTTCTGGCCGATATCTTTTACGAATTCAATCTGGCGGGACGCGATCTGGTCGACGGTGAACGCACTGACCGCCAGGGGCACGTCCTGAAGGCTCTGCTCCCGCCGTTGCGCGGTGACGATGATCTCGTCGACTTCGGCTGCCGCCGGTCCCGCCCCCATGGCCAGCGCCAGGCCGGCCAGCAGGCTGGCTGCCGGCGTGGAAATACTGCGCGTCTGCATGCTTCAAGACTCCCCGATTGCCCCAGAAAGATGCCGCAGCTGCTGGCCAGGTCCGTAGACCGAAAGCCACAGCGACGCGGCGGGGCGATGGTAGCAGAACCGGCGGCGCCGCGGCCAAGTCGGCCGCGGCCGGTGCGCAGTGTTGCTTAAATACCTCAGTTCTGGTCGATCAGCTCGCAGGTGATCGTGCCGTCCTCGCGCCAGGCCGAAACCCGGAGCTTCACCCCCATGCTCGCGCCGTAGCCGGTCAACCGGGGGATCGTCCAGGTCTCGTGGATCTCCTGCGGCGTCAGGTCGAACTGCCCGATCCTGCGGCACTGCTCGAGCACCCACCCGAAGGGATCCTTCCAGGTGCGACTCCGGCCATCGCCGGTGGTCGTCAGGGCCAGGGCATAGTGGCACGCGGTGCGGTCGAAGAGGGCCACCATCGCAATCTCGGGCATACCGCTCTTTGCGATGATCTGCTTCATCCGCAGGTTGATCGGCTCCATGGTCTTGATGTCGAGGGCGACGTACTCGGCCAGCGTGCCCTTGTTCTTGGCGAACTGGATGGCCATCAGGTGGGCCTTCACTAGCGGGTCGTTCATTTCATGGGCATACCCGGCGTGATTGCCCAGCATCTTGAGCAGGATCGACATGGAGAGGCCCAGCTCCGGTTCACGGCCCTCGTAGCCACTGAGGGATTTGTACTGGTCGAGCTTGGCGTTGGGTGGCGGTTGCGACGCGTGCGGCGGAACCTCGGCAACGACGGGCTGGGTGGCGGATTGGGCGTTCATCGCAATTCTCCAGGTGACGGTTGACGGTCAGGCGAGTTCGCAGGAGAGCCAACCGCTCTCGTGCCAGGGCGAGATCTTGACCTTGATGCCGATGTCGGCCGCGTAGCCCTGGATCCGGGGGACGGTCCACTCCTCGTGGATCTCCTGTTCGGTCAGATCGAACTGACCGATGCCGCGGCCCATTTCGAGCACCGTGTGGAAGGGAGAACGCCAGGTGCGCCGGCCCGGCTCCACGTTCCACTCCAGCACCAGCTGGTACCAGCAGTCGGTCCGCTCAAAGAGGGCCACGAGCCCGTATTCGGGATTGGCGGTCTTCGCGACCAGCTGGCCGACACGCTTGTTCACCGGTGACAGTGTCTTCACGTCGTGCGCCACGAACTCCGGCAGCAGTTTCAGGTTCTTCGCGAACTGGATCGCGTTCAGGTGGGCCTTCATCGCCGCGTCGTTCAGGTGATGCTGGTACGGCGCGTCCGCGATGACCGTCTTCAGCAGCTGGACGAGCCCGCGTCCCAGCAGTTCCTCGCGACCCTCAAAGCCGGACCACAGGCCGAACTCGTGCACGGAGGGCATGGCCGGTGGCTTGCCACCCGTGGCCGTGGCCGTGGCCGGGGACGGTGAGGCGTTAGCAGGGGTGCCGGGCGTCGCGACAGCGGACAGGGGACGGGCGGGCTCGGCCATGGCGTGATCACTCCTTGGAACGCTAAGCGGGTTTGCGGGCAATCCTACGCCCGAATTGTGCGGTTCGCCGGCCTCGTCCAGCGGGATTTGCGGCAGGCGCGGCCGCAGCGCGAACCAATCGCCCGCCGCCTGCCGGGCCCGGGGTCCATTGTGAGAATATTCGCTGGCGTCAGGAGGCCCTTATGTTCATCAATTTCTGGTATCCCGTGATCGTCGGCAGCCAGCTCGGGGACCAGCCGCGGCTGGTCAGGATCCTGACCCTGGATTTTGCGGTGTTCCGCGATCAGCAGGGCCAGGCGCACGTGGTTTCGAACGTGTGCCCCCACCGGGGCGGCTCGCTGGCCGGCGGCAAGGTGAAGGGCGACCACCTCCAATGCCCCTACCACGGCTGGCAGTTCGATGGCGCTGGGCAGTGTCGCAAGATCCCGTCTCTCGGGGCGGATGCCCGCGTGCCGGCCCGCACCCGCGTGGATGCCTACCCGGTGGTCGAGAAGTACGGTGTGGTGTTTGCCTTCCTCGGCGACCTGCCGGAAGCGGAGCGGCCGCCCATGCTCGAGATTCCCGAGTACGGCAAGGAGGGCTGGCGCGCCAGCCTGATGAACTTCCAGATTCCGTACAACTATGAGCGTTCCGTGGAGAACGGCCTGGACCCGGCCCACAACGAATTCGTGCACCCCAGTCACGGGTTCTCCGGCGAGAACGCTGAATACAAGGTCAATGACTTGCGCTGGGTCGGCGATCCCGTGTGGGGCGTGGGCTTCTTCACCAAGTACAAGTCGCCGGCATCCAAGGACGGCGAATTCGCCAAGATGAAGCAGGCGTCCGATTCCCGGGAGGCCGGCACGGGCTCAATCGGTCCCAACGGCCTGTGGACCTACATCCGGTTCGCCGCCGACAAGAAGATGCACCAGTACATGTGGGAGGCGCCGATCGACGACCGCACGACGAACGTCTTCTTCCTGAACATGCGCTCCACCTTCCTGGAGCCCGAGATGGACAAGAAGGTGAATGACATGAACTGGATGATCGCCACCCAGGACATCGCGGTGTTGTCACAGCTCGAGCCACCGCTGACGCCGCCGAACAACACGAAGGAATTCATGGTTCCGGCGGATGAGCCAATCCTGCGCTACCGGCGCAAACTGAAGGAGTGGGAGCAGCGGGGCTGGCGCATCGACATGGCGGAACTGGACCGGACCCGGAGGCGGGTGACCTACGCCATTCCCGGTCCCGAGCGCCGCCAGCACAAGGGCTGGGTCATCGACGCCGTCCCGATGGTGGTGGCGTCCCCGGCCGTCGAGGCGACGCGGCAGGCTGCCGCCGAAACGTAAGCCACCCAACGGCCGGCGCCCGCTTGCGGGCGGTGCGGTTCGGTGGAACTATGACCACCTTTTCCAGGGAGTACACGCGATGGCTCAGGCTACCGCCGCTAAGAACTACGCTGGCGTTTGGGACGGCAAGCTGGGCTTCGGCAAGAAGACGGTGCTGCTGGTCATCGACCTGCTGCAGGGCTACACCCTGAAGGGTGCCCCGCTGTTTGCGCCGGGCGTGATCAAGGCAGTCGCGGAGATGCCGGAACTGCTCAAACTGGCTCGCGCGAAGAAGATGCCCATCATCCACACGCGCGTGCTGTACAACCCTGCCGACTTCGCCGATGGCGGCGTCTGGATCAGGAAGGCACCCGTACTGAAGAGCCTCGTGCCCGGAAACAAATATGCCAAGTTCTGCCGGGGCGTCGAACCGCTGAAGAACGAACTCGTTATCGTCAAGAATTACGCCAGCTGTTTCTTTGGTACGTCGCTGGCTGCCACGCTGACCGCGATGGGCGCCGACACCGTGCTCATCACAGGGTGCACCACATCCGGCTGCATCCGCGCGTCCGCGGTGGACGCCGTACAGCACGGCTTCCGGCCCATCGTCATCCGGGAGTGCGTGGGTGATCGGCACGACGGACCCCACGAGGCCAATCTATTCGACATCAATGCCAAGTACGGCGACGTCATCGCCAAAGCGGATGCCATGAAGTACATCAAGGGCCTGAAGAAGCAGGAGCGCCTTTAGGCGCGAAAAGAAGAATTGAATCGCGGCCGAAGCCGCTCCAACGACGCGAGGGAAGACGACCCATGGCCAAGAAACCCAACAAGGCAGCGGTGAAGATCGACCGCAGCAAGCTGACGCAGAGTCCGCACTACGACTATGTGCCGATCATCGACCGGCCGAAGTTCAAACTCCCCAAGGGCGCGCGGGTTGCGGTGATTCCGTACATCAACATCGAGCACTTCCCCCATAACATCCCGGGGACCGCCATCATTCCAGGTACCCAGCAGTTCAATCCGGACCCCCTCAACTACGGCTGGCGCGACTACGGCAACCGGGTGGGCCTCTGGAGGATGATCGAGTTGATGGACAAGATCGGCATGCGGGGCACCGTGTGCCTGAACGCCGAGATCATCCGTGAGTACCCGCGGATCATTGAAGAGACGAACAAGCGCAAGTGGGCCTACATCGGCCACGGTATCAACAACGCGCCCGCGAACTTCCTGTCGAACATCGACGAGAAGAAGGAGCGCGAGATCATCGGTAGCGTGCTGAAGACTATGGAAAAGGCGCTCGGCCGCAAGACCAAGGGCTGGCTGTCGCCCTTCCTGACCCACACCAACAACACCCCTAACATCCTCGCGGAAATGGGCGTTGAGTACCTGTGCGACTACACGGCGGACGACCACCCGTTCCCGTTCAACGTGAAGAAGGGCAGCCTGATTTCAGTGCCCTACACTGTGGAATTGAACGACATCCCCGCCTTCGCCAATGTGGGCGTCAGTTCCGAGGCCTTCGGGGACATGATCGTCGACCAGTTCGACGTGTTGTACGATGAGGGGGCCGACAACGCCCGCTGCATGCCGATTTGCCTGCACACCTTCTGGGTGGGGCAGCCAAACAAATTCAAGCACCTCAAGCGGGCGTTTGCCCACATCGCGAGCCACAAGGACGTGTGGTTCACGACCGGCGACGAGGTGAACGACTGGTACCGCAAGAGCAGGTAGGAGCGCCTTTAGGCGCGATCGCTATAGAATCGCGGCAGGATTGATGGAGGATGTAGAAGACATGGCCAAACGAGTACAAGACGTCAAGCCGGCCCGGTCCAAGGAGACCGACGCCTGGTTCAAGGAAAACATCGCCGAGCAGAAGCAACGCTACGCGGCGATCGTCAAGGAGCAGGAAGGATTGGGCCCCCAGCGCGAGAAGTGGGTGGAGCAGTTCCTGCAGATCATCCAGACCAAGGGCTTCAACGTGACTGGTGATACAAAGCGGGTGATCAAGCCCGGCGAAATCGCCAGGAAGCCCAAGGGCAAGCATCAGGTCAACTTCTAGGCCCAGGCACAGATTTTTTAGGAGTTACATTCGTGGCACGACCGCATATCGAGCCGTATGTCGAACTTGACCATCCGTTCAAGAAGTTCGGCGTTTCAGGCTTCAAGGGCAGTTCCTACAAGGTGCTGTCACTGGACACCGACACCGGTGCCTGCACCCTCAAGGTGCGCTTCGACGGGGGCTTCAAGCGCAAGCCGGGCCTCAGCTACTCCGACATTGAGATCTTTGTCCTCAACGGCAAGATCAAGGTCGGCAAGCAGATCTGGACCGAGGGTCACTACGCCTTCATTCCCGCGGGCATGGCCGTTGGCCAGGTCGAGGTCGCGCAGGGTGCTGAAGCGCTGCTCATGTTCAATGACAGCGAGCCGAGCTTCGTGGAGTCGGACAAGAATCACCAGCTGTCGCTTGTCGAGGCCTTCTCGTCGGTCAACAGCTACGAGGATCGTCCCTGGGGAGCCGGCAACATCGTTTCGCCGTCCGTGGCAACGGGCTGCCTGATCAAGCCGCTGCACTACGATCCGATCACCGAGGCGATCAGCTTTCTCTACTGCATGACACCGCGGTTTGCCCAGGACAACATCTCCTACCACGACAGCGCGGAGGAGTCGTACCACATCTGGGGCACGTCCTGGATGATGCAGTTCGGCGAGTTGCCCACCGGCGGCTACTTCTGGCGGCCGCCGTACATCAACCACGGCTCATTCCGTTGCAAGTACGGCACCATCGCCTTCGGCCGGACCGACTCCGTGCTGTTCAACTACTTCCACTTCAATCCGTGGACGAATCCGGACGAGAACAAGTTGCGGGCGGCGGCGTTCCAGTATCGGAAGCGCCCCCAGCTGTACAACTGGGTCGCTTCGGACGGCCACAACCACCCGCACGGACCGCCCGACTTCGAGACGCCGGACTACACCAACGAGCCGCAGGTGCGCATGCTCCACGGTGAGCCGGTTGGCGGCAGCGTGAGCCGGAGCAAGGTCGGCACCAAGACCGGGCCGCGCAAAAAGAAGTAGGAGCGCGTTTACGCGCGACTGAATACAGGGCGCCCCGATCAACGGTCTGGGCGCCCTTTTCTTTCCTGGTCGGTCCATCCGGCGCACTATGGGGTTCAAGCGGCTGACTCGACCCGAGCCGGCCCGCGATGTGTCCTGATCGGGAGGTGGTGCGGATGCGAGTAATGCTGGTGGATCCGGCGGGTGGGACGCGGCGCACGGGCGGGAGCGAACTTCTGGCGGACCGCGTCCCGCCAGGCACCTGGGTCTGGCTGGACCTGGAACGCGAGGACGCCGAGGCGGAGCGCGCGCTGCTGACGGGCAGATTCGGCATCCACCCGCTCGCCGTCCAGGATGCGCAGCGCGACCGGCATCCTGCCAAGCTCGAGACTTTCGAGGATTACACTTTCCTGCTCCTGAAGGGCCTGACGGCAGACACAACTGACATCGACTTCGACACCCTGCAGATCACCATGTTGATCTCCGAGAGCTTCCTGGTCACGCGGCGGGTGGTGGAGTCAGTGAGCATCGACCGGACCTGGAATCAGGTGCTGGAGGAAGATGCCCGCCGGCCACTCCGGCCGTCGGACCTGGTCTACCGCATCGCGCGACGTATCACCGATCGCTTCCACGGCATCCTGATGGCCCTGGAGCTCAGGCTGGAGGAGCAGGAGCAGGAGATGTACGAGCGGCCTGGTGACGCGCTGCTGTCC
>JBDSWH010000187.1:0-6820 GCA_039926785.1 Gammaproteobacteria bacterium | reverse complement strand
TGCTGCTGTGGCCAGCGGCGCGAGCCGCGGTTCGTTGCCGAGGATGGCGATCCCGGTGATATCCGGTGCTGCCTTCAGCGCCATCAGCACGTCCCGCGCCATCTCCTCCGCGAGTCGCGCGCACTCGTCCCGCGTCAGCAGGCCTTCCAGCCGGGACTTGGCGGTCGCGAAGGACTTGATCGGCACCAGGGCCCAGGCGGTTGGCATGGTCTAGCGGGGAACCGCGAAGCCCAGCGCGAACTCGGCCAGGCGCATGCGGTCCTCGAGGGTGGTCATTATGGTCTGCGTGGCGCCGACCGCCAGCCCGCCGGCAATCAGCGCCTCGGCCTCCGAACGGTCGGTGTCGTCGAGGATGAAACCGTCGATGAGATCCCTGTAGTGGCGCGCGATGGCACCCGCGCTCACCGGCACGCCCAGTTCGCTCATGATCTTGGCGGTCGGACCTTTCAGCGCGCGACCGCCGACGATCGGCGAGATCGCGATCACCGGCGCGGTGGTGGAGCGGAGGGCGGCGGCCAATGACGGAATGGCAAGGATTGGCGCGATGCTGAGCCAGGGATTCGACGGTGCGATGAAGATCGCGCCGAGATCGGGGTCGGTCAGGAGGCTGGCCAGGGCGGCGATGGGCGGCGCCTTTGTAGCTCCCTCATAGCGGATGCCGGTGACGCGCGGCTCCGCCCGGCGTCGGACGAAGTAGTCCTGGAAGGCCAGGGGTCCTTCGTCGGAATCAACGACCGTGTGGATCGGCGTGTCGGACATCGGCAGCAGGTTTACTGCAACGCCGAGGCGGTCACACAGTTGGCGCGTGACCTGGGTCAGCGTGAGCCCGCCTGCGAGCAGCCGGGTGCGTTCGAGGTGCGTCGCCAGGTCCCGGTCCCCTAGCCGGAACCAGGTTTCGGCACCCAGGGCCTCGAGGCCGGTCATGCACGTCCAGGTCTCGTCGCGGCAGCCCCAACCCGTTTCGTCGTTCACCAGCCCAGCCAGCGTGTACAACAGGGTGTCCAGGTCCGGCGAAATCGCGAGGCCCAGGTGCGAGAAGTCGTCACCGGTGTTCGCAATGATGGTCAGTTGCTCCGGACGCAGCGCGCGGGACAAGCCGAGGGCGAACTTGGCACCACCCACGCCACCGGACAGGACGACATAGCGCGCAGGCCGTGCGCTCATCGGAACAAGTCCTCGTCCGGTGGTCGAAGGGCGTTGCGCGCGGTCTGGTCGGAATGCTGATCGGACTTTTGGCCGGCGTCGGCGCCGCGGATCAGCACCAGGGGCATCCCTTCCGCGGCTTCGCCCATCACCAGGACGGCGGCGGCTGCCAGACTGTCGGCCACGGCCACTTCGCTGACCTGCAGCGGCCTGCCAAAGAGGTCCGGTTGGCCGCGCAGGTCGTTGAGTGCGAGGACGCCGGCGCAACCGATCGCGGTGCCGACCGTGCCGAGGCGCCACGGCCTGCCGATGCTGTCCGTGACGATGACGCCCAGGTTGACCCCGAATTCCGCCTGCAGCCGGCTGCGGAGGTCGGCCGCCGAGGCATCCGGATCCACCGGCAGCAATAAGGCGGCGTCGTCGCTGCCGGCCAGGTTGGAGCGGTCGATGCCCGCATTCGCCAGGATCACACCCGTGTTGTGTTCGGTGATGATGACGCCGCGCGCGACGCGGACAACGGCCCGTGATTCGCGGAGGATCAACTCAACCACCCGTGGATCCTTGTCAGCATCCCGGGCGATGTCCCGCGCGAGGGTTGACGGCTCCACGGTTGCCAGTGGGACCACGCGCCCTTCAGCCTTCGAGACGATTTTCTGGGCCACCGCGACGACGTCGCCGTTCCCTGGAACTTCGCTGGCCGCCCTGAGCGCCTCGATGACGAGCGCCGCCAGATCGGCACCCGGCTCGACGAGGGGCACGCCGGGGACACGAATGAAGCGCAGCTCTTTCACACGGCGTCGTCCGGGATCCCGGTGATGCGCAGTCCGGTGTGCACCCCGCCGTAGCGCTTGTTCATGAAGATCAGCACCGAGGTCAGTGCTTCGGCGGCCGCGGCGTTTTCCAGCGAACCGGCATGCCAGGCCCGGAGGCCTGCCGCGCGGGCAAGCCCGACCACGACTTCCCGGGCTTCGACCTTGTTGCCGACGACGAGTACGTCGCAGTCCAGGTCTTCATCGGTGTGCAACGAGTCGGCGGAGACATTGTGAAAGGCGGCGACGACGGACACGGCATCACCTGCCAGCTGCTGGGCAATCGCGGCGGCGGAACCCTCCTTGGGAAGCTGCACGCGGGCGACCTTTGGCGGCACCAGGGGTACCGTCGTGTCCACGAGGATCTTGCCAGCCAGAGCCGGCTGGATCTCCTCGAGCGTCGGACGCTGATGGGCGAACGGCACGGTGAGCACCACCACGTTGCCGGCGCGGGCCGCCGCCAGGTTGCCCATGCCCTGCACGTTCGAACCCGGGAAGGCGGCCCGGAGTTCGGCTGCCGCGGCCGCTGCCTTGTCCGGGTTGCGCGAGCCGATGACGACCGGGAGGCCGGCCTTGACCCAGCGTCGCGCCAGCCCTCCGCCCAGTGCGCCGGTGCCACCGACGACGCTGATCACGGTATTCGGGTCGTTGGGGTGGCTGTCAGAGGCCATGAGGCGAAAACTCCACGCTGCGGGATGAAAACCGGCAAATGGTACTGGCCGGACTGGCTGGGGCACAAATCGGGCGCCGGCGGTCGATCGCCGCGATGGCTGGCCACCATGCGGGGGCTGGTGCAGAATGCTCGCCGACTCCCACAAGCGAAGCAAAAGAACAAGCCCTGCCGGGCGGCCCGGGTCCTCCCGGTCCCGACCCCGCCGGTCCTGAACCGCACGCAGCGACCTCATATATATGGAGATCTTCAAGGAGTTCATCTTCGAGGCCGCCCATCGGCTGCCCCACGTGCCGCCCGGCCACAAGTGCAGCCGGCTGCACGGGCATTCCTGGCGGGGCGCGATCTACGTCCGGGGACCCGTGGATCCCCACACGGGCTGGATCATGGACTTCGGGGAGATCAAGCAGAAATTCCAGCCGATCTACGACGTGCTCGACCACCATTACCTGAACGACGTGGCGGGCCTCGACAATCCCACCAGTGAGGTGGTGGCGCGCTGGATCTGGCAGCAGCTCAAACCCGCACTGCCGGCGCTGTCGAAAGTCATCGTTCACGAGACCTGCACCAGCGGCGCGATCTACCAGGGTGAAGACGAGCATTCCGGCACTTGATGGTCCGGCAGCTGATGGGCCCGCGGAGGCCATGCGGGCGGCGCTGGCTGCCGCGCGGCGCGGCCAGCTCGCTGGTGAACCACCGGTAGGGGCCTGCGTCGTGCAGGACGGTCGGGTGATCGCTGCCGCTCACACGGCCGTGATCGGCGGTCCCGATGCCACTGCCCATGCCGAGATCCTCGCGCTGCGGATGGCCTGCCGGCACGCGCGGACTCCTTGGCTGGACGGCTGCGCGCTGTACGCCACCGTCGAACCTTGCGCCATGTGCCTGGCGGCCAGCCACTACGCCGGGATCCGGCAGGTCTGGTTCGGTGCGGCCCTCGATGCGATGCAGGCGGTGACCGGTCGCGAACTCAAGGCCGCGGTGCCGGACGGGATGATCGTCACCGGTGGCCTGCTGGCTGCCGACTGTGCAAGCCTGCTGCGCGAGTGGGCCGAGAGCCGCGGGCGCCCGCGGTGAGGCAGTCATGAAGAGCACGCCGACGGACTACGACGCCATCGCCAGGGACTATCAGCGGACCAAGTCCTCACCCGTGCGGGCCGCGATTGAGAGCTACACCCTCAAATACCTGCTCGGTGACGGCCACGGGCTCGCCATCCTGGATGCCGGTTGCGGCGACGGCTTCCACGCCCGGCGCCTGGTGGCCGCCGGTGTCGGGCGGGTGGCCGGAATCGACGTGTCGCCCGCGATGATTGAACTGGCCCGGGAGCAGGAGCGGGCGGCGCCCCTTGGAATTCTCTATCTCTGCTGCGCCGTCGAAGACCTGCCCGACCTGTTCTGCAGCGGCAATTTCGATGCGGTGCTGGCGTCTTACCTGCTGCACTACGCGCCCACGGTCGAAGTCCTCGGCCGGATGTGCCAGCGAATCAGCGATGCGCTGACGCCTGCGGGCTGGCTCGTGGCGCTCACGGAAAACCCGGACCAGCAGCCGGCCGACTACGCAGGCTATGCGCCGTACGGCTTCGACAAACAGGCGCTGGAACCCCGCCGCGATGGCAGCCGCATCGGCTACGGCCTCGTGTCGGGCCGGCAGATCATCCGGCTTGAGACCTATTGGTACAGCCGGGAGACGTACCAGGCAGCGCTCGAGGCGGCGGGCTTCCGCGCCATCCAGTGGACCCCGCTGAAGCTGGATCCGGAGGTGGCGTCACCGGAGTTTTACGCCGCCTACCTGCGCAACCCACCAGTACTCGGGCTGATTGCCCAGAAGTCGCGCCACGGTTCGCGACAGGGTTCGGGCCCGTGAGCGACCAGCAGCCGCAGCGGGTCGCCGGCGTCGCCGTAGACGCCACCACGCTGCCGCGGCGTTTCGAGCAGCTCGCGGCGGCCCAACCCCGTGCCCCGTTGGTGGTCTATGGCGAGTGGCGCCTCGGCTACCGGGACGTGAACGCGGCGGCCAACCGGCTCGCACACCGGCTGATCGAACTCGGTGTCGGCAGGAACACGCCGGTCGGCCTGTGCCTGGACCGCGGCCCCGACCTGCTGGTGGCTATCCTGGCAGTGCTGAAGGCGGGCGGTGCCTACGTGCCGCTGGACCCGCACTGGCCCGCGGACCGTTTGCGGCACATGCGGTTGGCGGCAAATCCTGCCGCGTTCATTTCCAGAACCTCCTTCGTTGCCCTGCTGGCGGACGGCGACGGCGGCGCATTGGTGCCGGTGGTCGACCTCGACAGGGACCAGGGTGTCATCGCGGCACGCAGCAGCGCCAATCCCGATATCAACCTGGACCTGGACCAGTGCTGCTACGTTCTGTTCACGTCCGGTTCCACGGGCACGCCGAAGGGCGTGCCGATCACCCACGGCAACCTCGCCGGGCTGTTTGCGCCGCTCAATGCCGAACTTGAATTCGGGCCTGGCGACGTTTGGACCTGGTTGCATTCGGCGTCCTTCGGATTCTCTGTCTGGGAGCTGTGGGGCGCGATGCTCCACGGCGGCTGCCTCGTCATCGTTCCCGAGCACATCCGGCAGGACCCCGTCGCACTGGGCGAGCTGCTGATCGATGAGAACGTGACCGTCTTCAGCCAGACACCCTCGGCCTATCGCCGTGTTCTCAACAACCCGCGCTTTCACGCCAGCGTGTCGGTCAGCCGCCTGCGCTACCTGGCTCTGAGCGGCGAGGCGATCCGTCGTGACGACATCGCGGGCTGGCTGGCGCACAGCCACCGGGCCCGGCTCATCAACACCTATGCCATCACGGAGACGGCAGGTCAGCTCACGCTGCGTATCTACGGCGCGGAAGACGCCACGGAGGAGGGAGCGCGCAATCTGGGTCATCCGCTGATGGGCCGCGAGGCGCTCGTGCTGGATGACGCCGGCAAGCCAGTGGGCGCCGGCCTGCCGGGCGAGCTCTGGGTGGGCGGCGACTGCATCACGCCGGGTTACCTCGGCGCCCCGGAGTCGCCGGCCGGGGATTCGCCGGCGCCGGAGGCGGCAGCGCGTTTCACGACTCTGGCAGTGCCGGGGGTTGGAGTCGTCCGCGGCTACCGGACGGGCGACCGGGTGCGCCAGCTCGAGGACGGCTCGCTGGAGTACCTCGGTCGCGTCGACGCCCAGCTCAAATTCCGTGGCTACCGGATCGAACCGGGCGACATCGAGTCCGCCCTGCGGGCGCACCCGGCGGTGCGGGACGCGGCCGTCGCGTTGCGGGCCGATGCCGCGGGGAACCAGCGGCTCACGGCCTACGTGGTGACGGGCGAGGCGCCGCCGGCACCCGGTTCGGCGGCGGCCGGCGCCGCAGAGTTCTGGCCGTCGCTCGGCGCCTACGGGATCTACGACCAGTGGCTCTACGGGCTGATGAACGCCGAACCGGTGCGGCTTGCCGCCTACCGGGCGGCGTTCGCTGCCGCCGTACCGGGCAAGGTCGTACTGGACATTGGCACGGGGGCGGATGCAGTTCTCGCGCGCTTGTGCGTCGAGGCCGGCGCCGCGCACGTCTATGCAGTCGAAGTACTGCCGGAGGCCGCGCGTCGCGCGCGGGACCTCGTCCGCAGCCTCGGGCTGGAGGCGCGCATCACGGTGATCGACGGCGACATCGCGCACCTGGACCTGCCACGGCCCGTTGACGTCTGCACGCAGGGGATCGTCGGGAATATCGGCAGTGCCGACGGTATTGCACCGCTCTGGAACGCGGCGCGCCGGCACTTTGCCACGGACTGCATCCCCGTGCCAGCGACCTGCGTCACCCGGATTGCCGCGCTCGAATTGCCGGCCGACGTCCGCGACAGCCCGGCGTTTCGCCCGCTGGCCGCCGACTACGCGCACCGGCTGTTCTCCGCCGTCGGCCATCCGTTCGACCTCCGGCTCTGCCTGCGGAATGTCCGGCCTGCCGACCTGCTGACCGGCGCGGCAGATTTTGAAAGACTGGATTTCCACGGTGAGCTGCAGACCACACACGCGGGCAGCGCAACACTCGCCATCACCCGCGACGGCCTGTTCGACGGTTGCCTGCTGTGGACCGTCGTAACCGCAACGCGCGGCCACGCCGTGGACTACTTCCGCGAACAGCAGGCCTGGCTGCCGGTGTTCCTGCCGCTGGCTGACGAGCCCTTGCCCGTGCGCGCCGGCGACAAGTTGCACCTGAAGT
>JBDSWH010000186.1:0-4597 GCA_039926785.1 Gammaproteobacteria bacterium | reverse complement strand
CGCCCGCGGCATCTCGAGGTTCAGGTGTTCGGCGACCACCACGGCCAGCTGGTGCATCTTTTCGAGCGGGACTGCTCGGTGCAGCGTCGCCACCAGAAGATTGTGGAAGAGGCGCCGGCCCCGGCCTTGACCCTGGCGCAACGTCAGGCGCTGAGCCGGCTGGCCATCGACGCGGCCCGCGCCGTGAACTACAGCGGCGCCGGGACTGTCGAGTTCATCGCCGCGGCGGATGGCCAGTGCTACTTCATGGAAATGAACACCCGTCTCCAGGTGGAACACGCTGTGACGGAGTTCGTCACGGGACAGGATCTGGTGGAGTGGCAATTCCGTGTGGCCGCCGGAGAGCGGCTGCCACTGACGCAGGAGCAGATCAGTCTCTCAGGTCACGCCATCGAGGCGCGCCTGTGCGCCGAGGATCCCGCGCGGGACTTCCTGCCGGCCACCGGTACGCTCAGCGAGCTTAAGTTTCCAGCCGAAGGCAACGGCATCCGGGTCGATACGGGTGTCCAGGCCGGCGACGCGGTCACGATCCACTACGACCCGTTGCTCGCCAAGCTCATCGTCCACGGGCCCGACCGGGCCTCGGCCGTCCGGCTACTGCAGAACGCGCTCGCTGCCACGCGAGTCGCCGGTGTCCGCACGAACCGGGATTTTCTCCTGGCCCTGGCGAGCCACCCCGCATTCGTTGCTGGTGCGGTAAATACGGGTTTTATCGAGACTTACGGTGCGGACCTTCTCCGGTCTGCGCCAGCAGAGGCCTTGATCCCGCGAGACGGCGCACACCGCGACCCCTGGGGCGATGCCGGCGGCTGGCGGCTCAATGGCGCGCCGGAACGCCGTGCAGCGGCCGGTGCCGCGGTCGGCGAGCCGGGGGTCGGCGTGGCCGTGGCCGTGATGGGGCCCATGACGGCTCCCATGCCGGGTCGGGTGACCGCCCTGAACGTGAGGGTGGGCGATCGGGTACGTCGTGGCGCCGTGCTACTGGTGCTGGAAGCGATGAAGATGGAGCACGCGATCACGTCCCCGGCGGATGGCGTGATCAGCCAGCTGAACGTCGCGCTGGGCGACCCGGTGGACGAGGGCGTGGAACTGCTGGTGATCAGCCCCGAGTAGGAGCGGCTTCAGCCGCGATCAACAACTTCCCGATCCCGATCGCGGCTTAAGCCGCTCCTGCGGGCGTTGTCGGCGGTCACGGGCGCATTGCCCGGCTGACCCGGCTCCTGGTAGTCCTCGGGTCCGTCCTCGAGCCAGACGAGGATGTCGTAGTAGTTGCGGATGTTGCGCACGTACGCGCGAGTCTCCCGGCCGCGGGCGTAACCCCAGCGCGCCTGGGTGTACCAGCGCCGCTCCATCAGCAGTGGCAGTGCCTCTTTCACGTCCACCCACCGGTCCGGATTGCCGCCGCGTTCCTTGGTGACCTGGCGTGCGTCGAGCAGGTGGCCGAAGCCCATGTTGTAGGCGGCGAGGGCCATCCAGTTGAGGTCCTGCTGCGGGATGCCCGGCGCCAGCTTGTCGATGCGGCGTTTCATCCGCCACAGGTACTTCGAGCCCGCCACGATGCTCTGGCTCGCGTCCAGCGGGTTGTCGATGCCCATCAGCATGGCGGTGTCCGGCGTCAGCATCATGATGCCCTGGGCGCCCTTGGGTGAAATGGCGTCCGGGTCCCAATGACTCTCCTGGTAGCCGATGGCGGCGATCAGGCGCCAGTCGAGATCGGCCCGCTTCGCGGCGGCCTCGAAGTACGCACGGTACCGGGGCAGAAGCTGCTGGTAGTCCCGCATGAATTTCTGGGTGCCGGCGTAGTCGAAGGTCCTCTTGTGACCGTAGTAGCGGTCCATCACCTGGGCCAGTTGTCCGGAGGCACGGATTCGCGCTAGGTAGGCGGCGGCCTCGTCGATCAGGCTGCGGTCGCCGCGGCGCTGGAAGGCCCAGGCCAGCGCGTCGCCCTCGGTCATGTTGAAGGCGACCCGGAGTTCCGGGTGGTAGCGCTGATAGATCGCGAAGAGGTTCGAGTCCACCAGCGTGTAGTCGGCTTCGCCGCGATCCACCCGGTCGAGCAGTTCGCCGGCGTCAGCCGAGGGATCCTCCGTCCACGCGAGGCCGGGAACCTCGCCGCGGGCTGCGGTCAGCGTTTCCACGTAACTGGACCGGGCCACGACCTCGATGCGTTGACCCACCAGGTCAGCGAGCGAGCGGGGCGCCTTGTGGCCCCGGTGGTGTACCAGGCTCTGGCTGACCTGCTGGTAGGGAGGGCCGAAGTCCACGCGACGGGAGCGCGCGGCCGTGACGGTCAAGCCGGCGGCGGCCAGCTGCGCTCGGCCCGACTCCACTTCGGCGAGGAGGTCGCCGAAGCGATCTGCCTCCACCAGCTTCAGCTTCACGCCCAGGTGGTCGGCGAAGCCCTGGACGAGTTCGTAGTCCGGACCCTCGGGCCCGGCCTGCCCGATGAAATAGGTGATCGGGCTGTTGCGGGTGACAACCCGCAATTCACCGAGGGCCCGGACCTGCTCCAGGAGCGTCGGCTGGACCCCGCACGTGGTGAGCAGGGCAGCCAGCAAGATGATCAGCACGTGTCTCATAGGTCAGCGGCATTGGGCTTGCGCCCGCCCTCATGGCCCTTCGACGGCGTGCACCGTATCACGCTGGTTTCCGCCCACTCCAGGCGGCGGGTCTCCCTTCAGGCTATTCGCCTTATGTATGACCATTTACTAATCAGTGACTTGCAGAATGGTCTTGTGGTTATTGTCATGTCGCGGTGCCACCTGTCCCTGGGCTATCGTTACGGCCCATGAATGCACCGTTAGATCCCTCAGTTCTCAAGTCGGATTCCCGCTGGCGTGCCCGGGCCCGGGCCGCGGGAATCGACCCGGCGGAGGTCGACATGGTGGCCAGCCGCTGGCGGGCCTACCGGGATTTCATGGCGCCTAAGGGCGGGGGCCTGGCGCTGGAGGCCTGGTTCCGCTTTTACCGCCTGGAGAAGCAGTCCGAGAGCCCCGACCAGACGGGTGGCGTGGTGAGTGGCTGCTCGGCCACGGGCGAGGCGACTGAGCAGAGCGTCCTGACCAGACCAAAGGAGTTTCTCGCCCTGGTCGTCGACTCTCTATAGAATTCGCCGCGCCGGAGGGATGCCGGAGTGGCTGAACGGCCCTGACTCGAAATCAGTGGGGGGCTAACGCCCCACGGGGGTTCGAATCCCTCTCCCTCCGCCACTCATTTTTCTGTCCAGAAACAAGTACTTACAGAGCTATTGGCATTCCCAGAATAGCCCCGACATTCCGGGACTTTGGCATGCCGTGCATCGCGTACCCAACACCGGAGACCGTCACCAAGGACGACTTCTAGGTGGGTTTCGCCCCATAGTCTCTGGGGGCCTTTGTTGCGGTACCACTCAGGGGCCCAAACGGAGGCGACGGAGGCGCGGGATGCCTGGGCGGAAACTACGGCACCACTGGACGGGGCTCGCCGCCCAAGGTTCGATCATCGCTCAATGGGTAAGAGGTGGGCGGTGACTGCGGTTAGGCAATTGTCGCGATACGTGTTTTACCGCGCCTATCAAATCCAGCAAAGGGCGCGTGATGCTCAGCCACTGGTAGGCGCTCTGATTATTTGGATTTCTAGTGGCTGCGCTGGGCACCTTCCGTCTGCGCGCGCGTGGGCTCGATTTCCGCGACGATGCCGCGCAGAGCATGTTCGACCCCACTGGCGCTGCAAACTTGCCTCAAGGCGCCTACTTCGAAAGCCACTGTCCGTAAGCCTGAACGTGAATCATGGGAACGGTGCCGCTGCACTACCCACCTCGACCTGGCCGAGCCTCCGGCTAGGCCGCCGGCTTCCCGCTACTTCGTGATAACAAGTACCCCGTCCTCGAGCGGGATGCGAGTGCCGGGGTTGTAGGCCATGCGGACTACCTCTTGCCTGCCGTTCAGCCGGTACGTCACGTCGAAGCCATCCTGTTCCTGGTGGCTGTCGCGTACTGTCTGGCAGACGCGCCGGGATTCCTGGTAGGTGTTCCGTTCCTGCATGCCTTCCTGGATCTTGTTGCCGGCGTAGCCGCCGCCCACGGCGCCGCCCACGGTGGCGAGCTTCTTACCGTTGCCGCCGCCCACCTGGTTGCCCAGTACGCCGCCAATGACGGCGCCGGCCACCGTTCCGGCGATCTGGTTCGGATCCTTCGTCGGACGCGTCATGGTCACCATCTCGTCGTGGCATTCTTGGCGAGGCGTGCTCACCTTCCTCATGACGGGCTCGACGGCCAGCACTTCGGCGTAGGCGCCCTTGTCCAGCATCTGGTAGCTGGCGACCGCCCCGATTGCGGTAACCGCCAGCGCGCCAGCGATACTGCCTATCACGAGTTGCTTGTTCATAACGACGCCACCTGTGGGTTCGACTCCGGAATGGAAGCCCTCAGCCAATTTAACGGGTCTACACCCGAGCGACTGTGCGTGGTTCCGCAGTAACGCCACAGGCAGCCGCTGGCTTATGTCTGCTGGCATACGGACGCTCCAGGGTGCCCTTATCCCCCCCACAGCATCATTGACAAGCCATTAGAACGGTAGCACCGTTCAAACGTCGATCCCGCCGATCGGACACGGTTCAG
>JBDSWH010000185.1:0-9097 GCA_039926785.1 Gammaproteobacteria bacterium | reverse complement strand
CCCGCGCGACTCCCAGGGTCTTCTCCAGAAGCAGACGCCCGACCTGGTTGCCATTGACGGCGTTGACCACTTCGGCGACCACCGGAATGCCGGCAATATTCCCCACCTGGTCCGTGGCGGACAGAATCCGGCTGCGGACTGATACGCCCTCCTCCTTGAAGCGCACCGCCTTGGCGCGGAGCATCAGGTGTGGAAAGTCCACGTTGAAGGGATGCGGCGGCACGTAGGGACACTTCGACATGTAGCACATGTCACACAGGTAGCAGTTGTCCACCACTTCGGCGAACACGGCCTTCGGTACACCGTCGACCTCGCCGGAGGGCGATGCGTCGACGGCGTCAAAGAGGGTGGGAAACGAGTTGCACAGGTTGAAGCAGCGGCGACAGCCGTGGCAGATGTCGAAGACCCGCTCCAGTTCTTTCTCAAGGGATTCCTTGTTCCAGAAATCCGGAGACTGCCAGTCCAGGGGATGCCTGGTCGGCGCGTCGAGGTTGCCTTCGCGTGTGGCCATGTCAGTGCCTGTAGTGAAGACCGATCGGGGCCCCGCCGGAATTCGTCCCGGAGGAGACCCGATCGGCGAACCGCGAAGAATTTACTTGCCGAGGGTATCCAGGGCCTTCTGGAACCGATTGGCGTGGGATCGCTCGGCCTTGGCCAATGTCTCGAACCAGTCGGCCACCTCGCGGAAGCCTTCATCGCGAGCGGCCTTGGCCATTCCGGGGTACATGTCAGTGTACTCGTGGGTTTCGCCCGCAATGGCAGCCTTCAGGTTGTCGGAGGTCGGGCCGATCGGCAGGCCGGTGGCGGGATCGCCCACGTCCTTCAGGTAATCAAGGTGGCCGTGCGCATGGCCCGTCTCACCCTCGGCCGTCGAGCGAAACACGGCGGCGACGTCGTTGTAACCTTCCACGTCCGCCTTGGCCGCAAAGTAGAGGTAACGGCGATTGGCCTGGGACTCGCCAGCGAACGCGGCCTTGAGGTTGCCTTCAGTCTTGCTGCCCTTGAGAGCCATGGTGATTACTCCTGCAATTGGCGAAATAGAGGACTATTCTTAGACTTGGTCTAAATAGTGGGAGCCGTCGCCGGTTCTGTCAACTGGTTTGACCACCCTGCTGCCCTGTGCAAACCTCAGCGCGCCTTTCGCCAGTACCCGGGAAATTGGATGAACACACCGCGCCGCAAACCGCCCACCAGGGCCGTCGACCTGGAAAAGAGTCTGGCGGAACTGGAAAGCATCGTAGAGCAGCTTGAATCCGGGGAACTGCCGCTCGACAAATCGCTGAAGGAGTTTGAGCGCGGCGTACGCCTGAGCCGCGAGTGCCAGGGCGCCCTCAAGGATGCGGAGCAGCGCGTGCAGGTACTGATGGGCGGGGAACTCAAGGACTTTGCCTCGGAAGATGAGGAAGCCGATGAGGATCCGGACCAAGCCCTCGTCGGCGACGACGCGCGGTAACGGCGGGTATTCGGGCGTCGCGCTCGCGAAAAATCCGCGGTCAACGCGGTCAAGATCGTTCCTTCGGGGCGACCGTCAGGCGACCGGATGCACGACCGTCACGTCCTCCTCAGCGACGGGCAGATCGATGCGAAACACGCATCCTTTCCCGGGGATGTTGCTGATATTGATGTCGCCGCCGTGAGCCCTGACAGCCTTTCGAGCGATGGATAACCCGATGCCGAGACCTGACCGATCGTTGCCGCGCTTATCACCGAACGGTTCGAACGGGTCGCCTTTTGTCTCCGGAAAACCGCCGCACTCGTCTTCCACCTCGATGATCGCCCGTTCCTCGTTCCCATAGGCTTTAAGGACAATCTGTCCGCCAGCGTGAGAATACTTGAATGCGTTGTTCAGGAGGTTCGTGACCGCGGACCCGAGGATCTGAGCATCGGCCGTCACGCTTAATGTCGGATCGACCGCCTGGAGTGTGAAGCCGAGGCCGCGAGAGTCTGCGTGGAGACGGCTCGCGACGGCGAGCTCGTTCAGAAAGAGCGCGACGGAGATGCGCTCACGCCGTTGATTTCTGGACTTCAGCCGAATCTCGGACAGCGAGCTTTCGACGAGGTCCCGGAGGCTCGTGAGACTTCGGCCCAAGACGGCACCGGTACTCCCGTTGATGGCGACGGTACCGCGCTTCAGGACCTCGAACGCGAGCAGCGCCGCGTTCAACAGGTCCCGCGTCTCATGCGCCACCTGCGCCGCCCGCTCGGATTCCTCACTCGATCTCCGCTGCGAGGTGATGCGCCCGTGCTCGGTGACCGCGTCTGCAATCGCGGTGTCAAGACATCTATTCAGCGTGTGGAATTCTTCGGTGGTGATCGGCGCCTTCTGCGCAATGGCCAGCTCGGTGACGGCCTGGCAGATATCGCCGTAGTTGTGAACGACCTGGGAGACGGTGAACCCCAACTTCAGCAGCTCGCCGCCGTGGAGCGCGGCGGTTGAACCGATCGCGGTCGGAGAGTACGGGGTACCGATCTCTTCCTGTCTTAGCGTTGCCACTAACTGGTCGAGGAAGCGCGGAACGCCATTCTGGAGTTCCGTTGTTGCGGGGATTGGCCACGGCCGCGCGGTCAGCTTGTCCCTGGACCTCGCGATTATCGCCCGTCGATTTGCGGTCACGAACTCGTAAAGCATTGAGGCTCATCTCCAGAGCGAACAGGCTCCCCAAATGAACAGGCGCTGTTCAACTGCCCGTGCCTCTTGCTCGCACTGAAACCGGATGACCTGCAACTCACCGGCGAGACGCACGGGTTGGCGCCGCGCAGTCGCTCAACAGCCAGTTGGTTACGCGCAGAACTACCGTTGAATAGCCACCGGGGTCTTTGGTTCGGCACCAGTCTCTGGCAGGGACCGAGCCCCGAGGGACCGCAGCTCCATGAGCGCGTGCATGAGCAATGCTGCGGTAGCTCCGGTCAATCCCACTCCGCCCGTCTTGATCGCGGTGAACGCATGCACGGCGATATCGACGAGCCGCCGCTGCTCGTCCGAAAACATACTCAGCTGCTGCTGCAACTCTTCTTTCTGGTCATCCAATGCGATCTGGCCGCCCTGCGAGTAGGCCATGACGGCGCCTGCGATCGCGTCGTCCAAGCAACCATTGAGAATGCGAAAGTCGTCCGCGCCAATGGAGGCCTTCACTTCCAGGGCCAACTCGGTGACGGTCTGACAAACGTCCCCATAATCGTGAACGACCTGGTCAACGGTATATCCACGGCGCAGCAGATCCGCACCATGCAGGGCCGCCGACCTGCCGATGTCAACGGGAAATGGACCCGCCTCGTCGTCGCCTATGCTCGGGGCCTCAGGCCGAGGCAGGGCAAGCGTGTCGATCAACTGCTGGAGAAACAGCGGCACGCCAGTGTCTAAGGGAGCCGGCGGCAACGACGGCGTAAACCGGGTTGCCGCTTTAGCTCGGCAACGTTCGATCAGCTGTTCCCGACGGGTTGTGAGGAACTCCTGGAGCATGTTGGGATTTTTACGCCCCCCCCCCCGCGGGCGACTGTACGGCAGCGCACAGAAGCGATGATCGTCAGGGCTCCGACGTAGGCGGCGTTACACCGCCAAGGAATACCCAAATCCGCCCTGCTTGGCCCGGTACATCGCCTCGTCCGCGCTCCTGATCAGGGACGCCGGGGTGGTGCGGTCCCCCGCGGAGACCGAGATTCCAATGCTGGCATGGACGGAGACGGAGACATCGAGGTCTCCGTCTTTGACGATGCATGGGCATTGGATCAGCTTGCTAATCCGTTTTGCAAGCAGAATGACAGCCGCCTTGTCTCTGAATTCCGCTGCCAGATACAGGAATTCGTCGCCACCATGGCGACTCACCGTGTCACCATCTCGGATGTGCTCTTTCAGCCGCGTCGCGATCGTCCGTAACACGGCGTCACCCGCGTCGTGCCCATAGGTATCGTTGATGGTCTTGAAATCATTCAGATCGATGAACAGGAGCGCCAAACGCCGGCCATGGCGTTGCGCCTGCGCCAACTCGTGCTCCAGACGATTATCAAACAGGGCGCGGTTGGGCAGTTGCGTCAGGACATCATGGAACGCCGCATGGCGAGCGAATTCCTCCTGTTCCACGCTCGCGGCAAACCGATGATCAAGCATCGAGCGCTCCCTGTCTTCATTCGCCAATGCCCGATTTACAGCCGACATCTCGTGCAACGAAGCGCGCAGGTTGGCTTCCACGATCCTGACGCTTTCCACGGCGTCATTGAGAGCACACTTCTCCGTGAGTACCCGAGTGACCGACGACAGCCGGGCAAGGCAGTCTTCAAGCACCGCCTCCACGTGCCTGCTATGCCCCAGCGATTTGACCAACCCGCGTACCGGCGCGGCGATCACAGGATTGGGGCGGCGGAGTTTGGCCGGATTCCCAGCCGCATTATGGTTCATCGCTTACGAGTGTTAGGGATGCGCGCCGCGGATAATGTGACACGCCACTCACTTTGGCCGTTTGCCCCGGCAGGCTGCAATTCCGGCGGCAAGCAGCTCGACACGGCGTGGGCGTGCGTCTTGGTGCTCGTTTCGTTGAAGATCCTGCCGAGCAGACAGCTGCGACAAGCTCGCGGATTTGTACAAGGCCGTGCAGGGCTTCAAGGATCTGTTCAAGAATGAAGCTCTAGTTTTGCCGCCGCGCATTTTCAATTTGTGATTAAGTAACGGCACGCCGTGCGTCAGAGTCCGTTTGTGAAGACGGTCCCACTACCTGCGCACGGGTTAGTGGATCGTTGCGCCCGGGCTGGGGAAGGGGACGCCACATGTATCGTGGCTTGGTGTACGCCTGGGTCGCAGGCCTGGCACTTTCTGTCTGTGGATGTCGCTTCGGTGATTCCGGGCATGATGCCGCCCGGGAGACGCTGGCCGCGACCAACATCGATTCGTCATCCGTCCTAAAACCACCACTGCGAAGTGCCGAGTTCGTTCCCGCCGCGACACAAGCCCCTGCCGCCGCGCCTCCCGCGATAGCATCACCACCGCCGGCCCCCCTGATCCTCCCGGGATTCGCGCCTTTGACGACCAATCAGTCGGGAATCCACCTGAGTGTCGGACGTCGTTATGACTGGGCCGGAAACCTGCTCCCGGCGCAGGTCGAGTCCCGGACCGTCCCGATCGCCCGGTCCTTACGACTGGTCGTCCGCGCCGGCGGAGCCGAGCTGCCCGTGACGCTCGCAAGCACCGAATTGCTTCACTCGGGAGGCGACAAGGTGGTGATGCGGACAACGGCGACGGCGGCCGGGGCACTGCAGATCGAAACGCAGACCGTGGTCGAGTACGACGGCATGGGGATTGTCGACGTCACACTCACGCCGACGCAGCCCATCGCGATCGACGGGGTCGATTTCCGGGTAAACGTCGTTCGCCAGCCCGAACAACAGGTGCTGGGATTCGCGACCGAAACCGTGTACTGGAGTGGCCGCGATAGATTCCTGGAGCCCTGCTACAGCGGCAGCTACAAGAGCATTGTTGGCTTCGTCGCCCGGCAATTTTCTTTCTGGTGGCTGGCAGACCAGTCCGATGGCTGGGATCGCGGCACCCCACTGACGACGGAGATCCGCTGCACGCCAGAAACGCTGGAACTGAACCAGCCAGTGGTGGTTGGCCACAGGTTGCTGAGCGCACCCGTGCACTATCGTTTTGCTTTCCTGGCAACCCCGGTCCGCGAGCTCACTCCGGACTTCCGGTCGAATCGCGTTGTTGCCGGTATTTCGGCGAACGAGGCTCGCGCAGGGAATGTCGGTCTGTGGTGGACCGATGCCACCGCCCATTTCGCCTTGCCTTATCTCGATTACCCGGATGGCGCCCGCGAGCGACTCAGTGCGGCGGAGATCGCTGCCTATCCCGGCGCCGAACGTAATCTCGCAAACGTGCAGCAATGGCGCAATATGGGCATCGATCGCCTACCCTACGTGTCACTACGCGCTATCTCACCGCTTGACACCGAAGCACAACCTCATCTTGCGGATTGGCGGTCCCTCCCGGAAATAGCAACCGGCGGAGAGGTCGATGACCCCTACACCACTGGTTTCAAGCGACCGCTGGTTTCGCTGCGAGCCGAAGGCTTCGTCGATCATCAACTGGAGCGGCTATCGGACATTGCGGATCGGCTGGGCGTACGGGGTTTCTACTTTGACCAGGCCGAACCCATCGGTTCGGAGAATCCCGCCCACGTTGCCCCGGGTTCGGATGGATCGGTGAACCCGGTCACCGACGTGCTGGCCATGCGGGACTTCTTCAAGCAACTGGCCACCCTGCTCTATGCCAAAGGCCGCCCACCGCTCCTCTATGTCCACAATTCCACCGCGCCGATCATCCCCGCCTATACCTTCGTTACGGCGATGGTCCAGGGCGAGGAGTTGAATGGCGTTTCCAGCATTCGCAACTTCGACTACCAGGGCTCGGTTCCCATGTCGTACGTGTGGCCGATGTACTCCCCGCAAAACTCCGGTGTTCCAACCGTATGGCTCGAAGAGCTGTGGTCGGAGGTGTTCGCGGCGAATAGGCCCGCGCCGTACGTGAGCGACACGGGCGGCTGGCTGCAATCCGGCCCTTTCGGGTTGGCGTGGCGCAATTTCATGGCAATGGCGCTGTTGAACGATATACCCGTGTGGACTTTGGCGCCCGTTGCGCAGCGAGAGGCGCTCTACGCCCAGATGGACCGTTTCGGGGTCAATGTCAGCGATTTCCATGGCTATTGGGAGTTCGGTACCAGCTGGCCAGGTCAGCCGGTACTAGTCAGTGCTTACGTTCGCCCTGAGGGGCCCGCCATCCTGCTGGTCGCCGCGAACGCCACGACCGACGAGCAGACCCTTTCCGCCAGCACCGTGGCGAGCTGGTTCGATGCCGCCGATTTGCCAGTCGCGACCCGGGATGTGCTCGCGCGATACGGCGCAAGCGGAGCGCAGGTCGCCATTGCACCGCGAGACTTCACGCTGATCGAGATCCGCTGACAAAACCTCAACGCCGCCTTGCCCCGCTTAGGCCAAGGACGAGGGCCCTCACTCCTGCCCGGCGCTGCTCCCCTGCAGGCGGCGGATCAGGGTCCTCAGGAAAACCTTGTTGAAGCGCAGCTGGCATTCGGTGGAGACCTGCTCCAGCATCGTGGAACTGACGGACAGCACGGTGACCGCCTCCTGGGCGCGAAATCCAGCGATGCTGCGGGCGCCGGACACATAACCCGTCTCACCAAAGCAGTCGCCCTCCCGTAGCGCACCGAGGGCCTTGCCGTTGCTTTCGACAGCGACCCCCCCGGTGACGATGACGTAGAAGCGGTCGTCTGCCGTGCCTTCGCGCACGATCTCGTCGCCCGCGGAGTATTCCCGCCATTCGCTGCCGCGCAAGAGCTCCCGGATCTCGGATTGCGAGAAGTCGTGGAAGAAGGACAGGCGCCGAAGGATGTCGAAATGCTCCTGGCGGTCAATGCCATCCCACTGGCCCTTCAGCTGGTGGTAGACGCGGGTGAGCCGGGCGCCGAAGTCCGAGCCGCTCGTGAAGCGGTTTGCGGGGTCCTTCTGCAGGGCGATGGCAACGATCTCCTCGAGCTCCTCCGGGGCGCCAAGGCGCAGCGTGTGGATCGGCGGCGGGGTCGCGTAGACGATCTGGTTCAGCAGCTTGGACAGTGAACTCGCCCGGAACGGGCGGAACCCGGTCAGCAACTCGTACATGACCGCACCAAGTGAATAAAGGTCGGAGGCCGGCGCCAGGTCGCTGCCCTGGACCTGCTCCGGCGACATGTAGCTGGGAGACCCCGCGATGCCCTCAATCTTGGAGATGTCCGAGTCTCGGAGGATGGCGATGCCAAAGTCGATGATGCGCACATCATTGTCGTTGGTCAGCATGATGGTGCTCGGCTTGATGTCCCGGTGGATCACGCCGCGCTTGTGGGCGTAGTGCAGCGCCTTGGCGCACTTGTAGATGATCTTCACCACGTCCTCGACGTGCAGCAGATTGTCGGGACGGCAATAAGGTTCGAGCGTCCGGGCGCGCTGGACGTGCTCCATCACGACGTAGTATTTCCCGTCCTCCTCGCCGGCATCGAGAATGGGCAGGATGTTCGGGTGCTGGAGCATCCCGACCATGTGGGCTTCGTTGAAGAACATCTTGCGGGCAATCTTCGCCCGGGATGCGTCATCGTCCGTCGCCGTGTTGTAGACCTTGATTGCGACGTCGCGCCGGAAATAGGGGTCGTGGGACAGGTAGACGGTGCCAGTCGTGCCCCGGCCTACCTCATTGATGATCAGGTATTTGCCGATCTTCTTCAGCACCGCGGCGACGGAGGCGACGCTCGGGGTCGAATGCTGGACCATGCGGCGGAAACCTGACCGGACTAGAACGGCGGCAGCAACAACGCTCCCCTGACGACCAATGCCGCATAAACAGCCGCCAGAACGTCGTCGAGCATAATGCCCAGCCCGCCGGCTATTCTGTGATCAGCCTCGCGAATCGGCCAGGGTTTGGCCACGTCGAACACCCGGAACGCCAGGAAGGCCACCAGCGTCCAGCCCGGAGTCCGGGGTGTGACGCACAGCACGAGCAGCATGGCGACGATTTCGTCCAGGACGATACCGCCATGATCATGCACACCCAGACGGCGGGCACTGCTGCCACAGATCACGCAACCTGCCGCAAAGGCAACCGCCAGGGCGGGGAGCATCACCACCAACGGTACCGGCGGCAGCGCCCAGAAGATGCCTACGGCAAGCAGCGATCCCCAGGTTCCGGGTGCCACCGGCAGCAGGCCCGATCCCAGACCGAAGGCCAGCCAATGCACAGGATCCCGGAGCACCTGCCGCACGAGTTGCCGCGGGACGGGAGTTGCGGTCATCAGAAATGGCGATACGTGGAGTCGGGAACCGTGAGCGGTTCACCATTCAGTCGCCACCGGCAACCCGCCCCGGACACAACCGTACCGATCCGCGCCACAGGGACCGTCCAGGTGGACGCCAGGTCCCGAACCCGCTGCTCATCGGCGCCCCGCGCCGTGAAGCACAGCTCATAGTCATCACCACCGGTCAGCGCGCACTCGATGGCATCGCCTGCGCGGACATGCCGTAGTTCGGCGCTGAGTGGCAAGGCGCCGACATCCAGGTCGGCGCCAAC
>JBDSWH010000184.1:0-7578 GCA_039926785.1 Gammaproteobacteria bacterium | reverse complement strand
CCCCCCTGAACCGGGCTGCCCAGACCGTCTTCCGGGATGGTCACAGAGTGCCGGCCGGCGGTCGCGGGCGAGGGTCACAGACCGGCAAGCCGACGGTCGTCCGCGGTGCCGAGTCTCAGGTGTCGGTTAGGGGGGTGATCAGCCAGAGCACCAGATAGACGAGAATTCCCGGGAAGGCGGCGCTCAACACCGACAGCAGGATATAGGCCAGCCGGACGATGGTGGGATCCCAGCCCTGCCACTCGGCGATGCCGCCGCAAACCCCGGCGATCATGCGGTTGTTGCGGGAACGGTGGAGGCGCGGCCTTTGGGTTTCCATCGATATACCCTGACAGGCTAGAATGGCGGATTAACCTGGACCTGGCTGGCTCCGTATCGCCGCTTGCGGTTCGGGCCTTCGGAACGGATCACACCACAAAAGACGAGATCATGGCTAGGAAGAAAGACCTCAACCTCTACCGCAATATCGGCATCGTTGCCCATATTGACGCGGGCAAGACCACGACGACCGAGCGCGTCCTGTATTACACGGGCCGCAAGCACCAGATCGTCGAGGTGCACGACACCAAGGACGGCAAAGGCAGCACCACGACGGACTACCTGGAGCAGGAGCGCAAGCGCGGCATCACCATCCAGAGCGCCGCCGTTTCCACGGAGTGGAAGGGTCACCAGATCAACGTGATCGATACTCCAGGCCACGTGGATTTCACCATCGAGGTGAACCGCAGCCTGCGCGTGCTCGACGGCGCCGTAGTCGTCTTCGACGGCGTCGCGGGTGTTGAACCGCAGACCGAGACCAATTGGCGGCTGGCCAACCAGTATAACGTGCCGCGCATGTGCTACGTCAACAAGATGGACCGCATGGGCGCGAACTTCGGCCACTGCGTCAAGGGCATCCGGGAGCGCCTTGGCGCCAATGTGGTGCTCTGTCAGGTCCCGATCGGCAGCCACGACGAGTTCACCGGCATGGCCGACCTCATCGCCGGCGTCGGCTATATCTGGCACTCGGACGACAAGGACAGTGAGTGGGAAACGGTGTCATTCGAGGAATTGTCAAAGCGCTTCAAATTTGCGACGACCCGCGACAACGAATGGATTGAGCAGCTGCCGAAGTTGCGCCAGGACGCGCTGGAGACTGCGCTGGCCTTCGACGACGACGCATTCATGGAGTTCGTAGAAAACGGCAAGTACGATCCGGCGGTGCTCAAGGCCTGCATCCGCAAGGGCACCGTTTCCGGCCAGCTGGTTCCCGTGTTCTGTGGCTCGTCCTTCAAGAACAAGGGCGTACAGCAGCTGCTGGACGCGGTGGTCGATTACCTGCCATATCCTGGCGAGAACGGCGGTATTTCCCTCGTCGATCCGGACGGCAAGATCATCGGCGTCCAGGACGTGAAGGACGACGCACCGGCACGAGCCCTGGCATTCAAGGTCATCAACGACCAGTTTGGCACCCTGACCTTCGCCCGCATCTACTCGGGGGTGATCAAGAAGGGCGACACGCTTACCAACGTGACTCGGGGCAAGAAGGAGCGGGTGGGCCGCATCGTCGAGGTCCAGGCGAACGCCACCAAGGACATCGACGAAGCGCGAGCCGGCGACATCTGCGCGTTCGTGTCAATGAAAGACACTGAAACGGGCGACTCGCTCAGCGATCCGGATCACCCGGCACTGCTCGAGCGCATGCGCTTCCCGGACCCCGTCATCAGTGTTTCTGTCGAGCCGAAGACGCGGGCCGACGTCGACAAGATGTCGACCGCCATCTACAAGATGGTCAAAGCCGACCCGTCACTTCGCCTCGAGGTGGATCACGACACCGGGCAGACCATTCTCAAGGGCATGGGTGAGCTGCATCTGGAGGTCACCATCGACCGCATGCGCACCGAGCTGGGCGTGGAAGCCAACATGGGCAAGCCCCGGGTCAGCTTCCGGGAGGCCTTCGGCCAGACCCTCGAGCGCACCTACACCCACAAGAAGCAGTCTGGTGGTTCTGGGCAGTACGCCGAGATCAAGATGATTTTCGAACCGGGCGCGCCGGGTAGTGGCGTGCAGTTTTCCGACGAGATTGTCGGTGGCCGCATTCCGCGGGAATTCATTCCGTCTGTCGAGTACGCAATCCGCACCGAATGCAAGCGCGGCCAGATTGCCGGCTACGAAGTGGTTGACTTCAACGCCCGCCTCATCGACGGCAAGTACCACGATGTGGACAGCTCCGCTCTGGCCTTCGAAATTGCGGGGCGCGCGATGTTCCGTGAGGCCCACAAGGCCAGCAAGCCAAAGCTCCTCGAACCCATCATGCGGGTCGAGGTGGTGCTGGACGCCGACTATCTCGGTGAAATCATCGGCGACTTCAACCGCCGTCGTGGCTCGGTCACGGAGCAGGGCCAGAAGGGCTTGCTGGCCTTCGTGCAGGGCTTCATTCCGCTGGCGGAGATGTTTGGCTACATCAACTTTCTTCGCTCCGCCACCAGCGGCCGGGGTACGTTCACGATGGAATTCGGCCACTACGCCGAGGTGTCTCCGGGCCTGGTGGACAAGCTCATGGAGCGCGAGGCGAAGTAGGCCACGCACGGCGGCCCCGAGCGGAATACATCCGGCCCTTTCGTCTGAAAGGGCCGGTGTACGGCGGCTGGAACGAGATGCTTTTCAAGCATTGACCGGCTCTTTATCCGCATGATTCCCACCTGAGAACCCCTTCACAGACCGGTGCCTCCGGCTGTGCGAAAGATCACTGTCGACGCCGCATTTCCAGGCTGATTCGCTGGCGGGCGTGTATTGAAGGAGCTTTCCATGTCTGGCTGGCTGGTCGCGGACGTCGCGGCGGGCATTGCTGCTTTCGTTGCCGTCCTGCTTCTATGCGCCTGGGCGTACGTGCGCGTGAGCGCCGGCATCCTGAGGACGCACCGGATGCTCGCTGGCCTTGCGGCGGCCGTCGGCCATGTCAGCGATGGCATCGTCTTGCTCGGCTCCGATGGCCGCATCCGCTATGCGAATCCCCAGTTCGAGCGGCGCAGCGGGCTCGTCGCCTGTGATCTCGTCGGTCATGCGGCATCCGAGGCCATCGGTATCCCTGCAGAGGTGGTCCGCGCCATTGCCGACTGCGCAATCAGTGGCAGCCGATGGACCGGCCGCGCCATGCTGCGCGATACGGCTGGCAAGGTATCCGAAGAGGAAGTATTCGTAGCGCCGGCAGGCGAACTGGACATGGGGCAGTCGGCCCTGGTGGCGGTGTTTCGCGATGTTACCGGCAGGGCCAGCAACGCACTCGAAAACGAGCGCCTGGCGGCCGCTGTCCGCTACGCCGCTGACAGCATCGAAATACTGGACGCCGAGGGGCGCATCCAGTATGTCAATCCAGCCTACGAGCGCAATCAGAATGTGACGTTGGCCAATGTGCGCGGCCATCGACCCGAGGAGGTCGAGAAGGTTGTGGTCCAGGACGGGGCCTACAACGAGATGTTGCAGGCGGCCCTCTACGATGGTCGAACCTGGTCGGGCCTCCTGAAGAGCCACATTGCTGGCGGCCGGATGCTCGAGGAGCAGGTCACCGTCTCGCCAATCCGGGATGATGCGGGCCAGGTCACCTCGTTCGTCATCGTGAAACGGGACGTTACCGAAACACGCCTGCTGGAAATGCAGCTGGCCCGTGCCCACAAGCTCGAGGCTATCGGCCAGCTGGCCGCCGGCATTGCACACGAGATCAATACGCCCATGCAATTTGTGGGAGACAACCTGCGCTTTCTGGACCGGAGTTTTCGGTCAGTCCTGCCGATCCTGACACGCCTGGTGAATCCGGCGGAAAGCACGCGCGAGCCGAACGAGGAAGAGTTTCTTGCCCTCATCCGGGACGCGGATCTCGACTTCCTCGTGGCGGAGGTCCCGCTGGCTATCGAGCAGTCCCTCGACGGCTGCCAGCGCATCGCCCACATCGTCAAGGCCATGAAGGACTTCTCGCATCCCGGCGCCGACATGACGGCGGTTGACCTGAACCGCGCCATTGCCAGCACGATCACCGTTGCCACCAACGAGTGGAAGTACGTGGCTGAGATCCACCTGGATCTGGATCCCGATCTTCCGCAGGTGGTGTGCCACGTCGGTGAGGTGAACCAGGTCGTGCTCAACATGCTCGTTAACGCCGCGCATGCCATTGGCGATATCGTGGGCGACGGGGCGGGCGGAAAGGGCGCCATCACGATCTCCACCCGGCGCTCCGAGGAAGGTATCCGGATTGCCATAGCCGACACGGGCACCGGTATACCGCCCGAGATCCGTGGCCGCCTCTTCGATCCCTTCTTTACGACCAAAGAGGTTGGCAGGGGCACCGGCCAGGGCCTTGCCATCGCCTACGACGTGATCGTCCGGAAGCACCAGGGATGGATCGACGTGGAGTCGGAGGTGGGCCGGGGAACCACATTCACCTTGCACCTTCCTGACCGGCCCGCGAAGGTGACACCGCTGGCGGCGTGAAGAAAAAAAAAGGGACGGGGCCGCTCCGTGTTCTCCTCGTGAATTAAAAACAGCGGTACCGCGTCAGGCCGCTGGCGTATTACAGTCACTCCACAGTTTCCGGTGGAGTCAGCCGATGCTTGAGCCAGGACCAGGCGCCGCCATTCCGCGCCGCGCGAACGACGGACCGGAGATCGTCTCCACGTCTCTCACTTCTCGGCCGGTTCCCGCCCGGGGGCTGCAGGACAAGCGCGCGCTGATCACCGGAGGCAGCCGGGGTATTGGCGCCGCGATTGCCCGGCGTTTCGCCAGCGAAGGCGCCCATGTCGCGCTGACCTACGCCACGAGACGCGACTCGGCGCTGGCCACGCTGGACGCCGTCCGGGCCTTCGGCGGCCAGGCCCTGGCCCTCGAGGCCGACAGCCAGCGAATCGACACGCTGCTGGCGGCTGTTGAGCGAACGGTCGCGGAGCTCGGTGGCATCGATATCCTCGTGCACAGCGCTGGCGTCGCTACGTTCGGCCATGTGGCCGACTATCGCCTCGAGGACCTGGATCGTGCCTTGGCCGTCAACCTCCGTGGCACGTTTGTTACCACGCAGGCGGCTGTGCGGCACATGCCAAGTGGCGGCCGTGTGATCATGATTGGCAGCTGCAACGCGGATCGCACGCCATTTCCGGGCAATTCGGTGTACGCGATGACCAAGGCGGGCCTTGTAGGCCTGGTCAAGGGCCTCGCCCGCGACCTGGCCCCAAGGGGAATCACCGTCAACAATGTCCAGCCGGGTCCCATCGACACCGACATGAACCCTGCCGACAGCGAGTTTGCCGACCTCGTGCGCGCGCAGGTACTGGCGATCAAGAGATACGGAACCGCTGATGAAGTGGCCGGGATGGTGGCCTATGTCGCGGGGCCGGAGGCCGGCTATCTGACTGGTGCCAGCCTCATGATCGATGGTGGGTTCACCGCCTAGGATGCGAATCCTTTTCGTCGACGACGAGCCGCGAATACTGGACGGCTTGCGCCGCCTCCTGCGGCCGGTGCATCGGGACTGGGACCTGCACTTCGCCACCAGCGGCGAACAGGCGCTGGCGCTGCTTGCCAGGGCGCGCGTCGATGTCGTGGTGTCCGACATGCGCATGCCGGGCATGGATGGGGCCACGCTCCTGGCGCGGGTCAAGAAAGACTCTCCGGACACCGTCCGAATCGTCCTGTCCGGGCAGGCCGAGGTGGCGACCATGTTGCACGCGTTTGGGGAGACCCATCGCTTCATGGCCAAGCCCTGCGACATCGCGTTGCTTGAAGCAATTATCTCGGGCGTCAGCAGGTACCGCGGGCTCGTAGGAAGTCAGCGGGTCCAACAGGTCGTCAATGCCACGACCCTACTGCCTTGCCAGCCATCAGTCCGCGAGGCGCTGGCCACCAGCCTGATGAACGCGGAGGCCACCGCCGAAGATATCGCCGCCATCGTCGCGCGGGACGTGGCCATGACGACAATCATCCTGAAGGTGGCCAATTCGGCGTACTTCCGGTCGACGGCGGGCGTTGCCGACATCTCCCGGGCAGTAACCTTCCTGGGGGTGGACGTGATCCGGGCCCTGGTCCTGGATCACAGGGTGCTGGGTACTGTCGAGGGCATGCCGATCGGGGGCCTGGATCTGGTGCACCTTCGGGAACACAGCCTGCGGACGGCGAGGCTGGCGCGGGCCCTGGCCGCCGGGCATGCCGGCACCCGGGGCCAGGAAGGCGTGGCGTACCTGGCCGGCGTGGTGCACGACGTCGGGCAACTAGTCCTCGCGGGCGCGATGCCGGACAGCTATCAACGGGTCAATGACCTGATGCGCAGCACGACCCTGGCCCGGCACGCCGCCGAATCCCGGGTGTTCCAGGCGAGCCACGGCGAGGTGGGTGCCTACCTGCTGACCCTGTGGGGCTTCGCCGGGCCACTGGCCGAGGCGGTGGCCTATCACGAGCACCCTGGCGACCTGACCGGCGACGAGTTCGGTCTGGCAGGCCTGCTGCATGTCGCGCACCAACTGGCCGCCCACCCGGCGTGCACGGACAGCAGTGATCCTGCCCTGGCACTCGACCTTCGCTATCTGGACCGGGTGGGAGTGCTGTCGTCCTGGCCTTCGTGGCTGGCGACCGCCGCGAGCCTTGCTAGGACGGCCGAGCGAAGTCCGGATAACGGCCGAGGCCCAGAAGCAGCACGGCTCCGCCAATGAACAGTCCGATGGCGACATACAGCATGGCGTCGTAGTCCCCGGTGCTATCCCTGACCCAGCCATATACCGCGGGAGAGACGGCGGAAGCGAGGCCGAACGGCAGGTACAACATGCCGTAGATCCTGCCGTAGTGGGCCATCCCGAAGTAGCGTCCCGCGAGGAAGGCAATGAGGTCCGTTTCGGCTCCCGTGGCCAGGCCAAGGATCACGGCCGACAGCACGGCGAGTACCGGCGTCAGCCCGTCGCCGGCCAGCAGCCAGCAGGCAAGGGCAGGCGCACTCAGCAGTGGCAGCGTCACCAGTGGCGCCCAGACCCGGTCTAGCAGCAGGCCCGTTCCCACCCGACCGGCGAGGATTGCCAATCCTTGGGTGCTGACGATGCCTGCCGCCGCCGTCAGCGTGAAGCCCTGGCCCACCAGCATCTGCGCCAGGTGCACGAAGACACCGCCGTAGGCGAAGGCCACGCAGAGGACCGAAGCCCAGATGAGCCAGAAGCGATAGCCCCGGACCGCCTGCCCGAGGGTGACGCCGGGCAAGGCGCCGTCCACCGTCAGCTCCGGCGGCCGTTGTCCGGGAGCGGGCTCCCGGAACAGCAGTAGACCCAGGGGCAGGGCGATGAACAGCGGCAGGAGCGCCAGCACCGGAAACGTCAGTCGCCAGCCAATGTGCTGGACGCAGTACGCGGCCAGCGGCGGCACCAGGATCGCCGTAAAGCTGGTGCCGACGAGCGTCAGGCCCAAGGCGAAGCCACGCTGACGGAAAAACCAGAGGTTGACGCCACGGGTCCAGGTGACGGGCGTGGAGCCGAAGCCCACCAGGCCAACGACGAGCCACATCAGCCAGTAGCCCGGAAGCGATCCCGGGATCAGGGCGAGGGCGGCAAAGGAAAGGCCAAAGGCCAGAAGGGACAG